>DATKFO010000711.1:0-2022 GCA_035544355.1 Thermoanaerobaculia bacterium | reverse complement strand
TAGGCGATGTTGTTCCGCACGGTGTCGTTGAAGAGCACGACCTCCTGCGTCACGAATCCCATCAGGCTGCGCAGCGAATGGAGCTGCACGTCACGACTGTCGGTGGCGTCGATGGTGATCCGTCCGCCCTGCACGTCGTAGAAACGCGGGAGGAGATTGACGAACGTCGACTTGCCGGAGCCGCTGCCGCCGACGAGCGCGACGATCTCGCCCGGCGCAATCGTGAGGTCGACGTCGCGCAGCACCGGCTCGTCGCGATAGCCGAACGTGACGTGCTCGTAGCGCACGCCGCTGCCGACGCTGCGCAGCGCGACTGCATCCGCTTTCTCTTTCACTTCGTTGTCGACGTCGAGCATGCGGAACACGCGCTCGGCCGCGGACAGCGCCGTGTTCAGTGAGAGATTCACTTTGTTGAGTTTCTTGACCGGCGCGTACATCAGCGCGAGCGCGGTGAGAAAGCTCGCGAACTCGCCACCCGTCAACCTGCCGGCGGCGATGCGCGATTGCGCGTAGCCGAAGAGCAGCACCATGCACACGCCCGCGAGCAATTCCATCACGGGCGATGTGAGCGCCTGGATGCGCTGCGCGGAAAGATTCCAGCGCAGGTGTTTTTGCGTCGCATCGCGGAAGCGGCCGATCTCGAACGGCTCCATCGTGAACGCCTTCACGATGCGCACGCCGCGAATCGTTTCTTCGAGCAGCGTCGCGATCTCTGCCATCCGCTCCTGCGAGCGATGCGTGGTCTTGCGAAGACGTTTGCCGAATTGCACGACGGGAAGAACGATCAGCGGCGCGCCGACGAAGCTCACCAGCGCGAGCAGCGGATTCATGATGAAGACGTAGATGATCAGTCCGAACAGCGTGACCGATTCCTGCAGCAGATCGCCCATGCGTGTCGACACCGCCGCCTGAATCGCGTCGGCATCGGAGACGACGCGGCTCACCATCTCCCCCGTCGATCGCTCCGCGAAGAAGCGATGACTCTGATGGATCATGCGTTCGTAGAGCTGGTTGCGCAGATCGCGCACCGTCGAGAGTCCGACTTTCTGAAACGAATACTCGGATGTGAACGACGTGAATGCGCGAATGATGAACACGAGCAGCAGGATCGTGAGGACGCGCTTCCACTTCAGCGCGGGATTGCCGCTCCACCACGCGCGAAATCGCTCCTTGGCGCGATAGACGAAGGGAACGTGCTGCTGCAGCGCGCGATCGACGAACGAAACGCTCGGTGCCGGCTTCACCTTCAAATGCACGCCGGGCGGCGTGAGCACGTCGTCGACGATCGGCTGCACGAGCGCAGCGAGCACGGTCTGCGTCGCCGCGAACACGATCATCGAGCCGAAGGCGACGAACGCCCACGTTGTGTATTTGTTGAGGTAGCGATAGAGGCGCCGCAGCACGCTCATGCGGTCATGATTCCATAGATTTCTTCGGCCGCGCGCTGACTGGCGCCGGCTTCGCCGAGGCGTTCGCGAACGATTGCGAGCTCCTCGCGGAGACGCGCGTAATTCGCGGGCTCCATGATCGTGCGCACTTCCTGCGCGATGCGCGCGCCGTTGACTTCGCTCTGGATCAGCTCCGGCACGACGTTCTTCCCCGCGACGATGTTCACGAGGCTGAAGTGCGGCACTTTCACGAGGCGCCGCGCGAGCCAATATGTGATGCGGCTGAGCAGATACATCACGACGACGGGCGTGCCGAGGACTGCGCTTTCGAGCGTTGCGGTTCCGCTCGAGGAGAGCGCGACATCGGCAGCGGCGAGCGCCTCGCCGCGATCGTGCGGAAGAATCGGAACGCTGATGCCGGTCTTGCGCATGATCGATTCGATCTCGTCGTGCTCGATCGTCGGCGCGAGGATCACGTACGCCTCGACGTCGCGTTCTTTACGGAGGATGTCGATCGCTTGCAGCATCGGAGGAAGCAAATCGCCGACTTCGTGGCGTCGTGATCCCGGCATCAGCGCGATGCGCAAGCGATCGTCGCGGCGTTGCGGACGTCCGACGCCGACGAGCTGTTCGA
>DATKFO010000710.1:0-6159 GCA_035544355.1 Thermoanaerobaculia bacterium | reverse complement strand
GAGTACGCGTTCAACTTCCCCGTCGCTCCGCATCCGATCAGCGTCACGAACACGAACGACAGCGGACCGGGCTCGCTGCGCCAGGCGATCTTCGACGCGAACGGCGACGGCAATCAAACGAGCATCACCTTCGATCCGTCGCTGAGCGGCGCGTCGATTCATCTCAATACGAATCTTCCGCTGCTGCTCGAGAACGCCACGTCGATCAACGGCGACATCAACGGCGATTGCATTCCGGACATCGAGCTGCACGGCGAAAGCGGCGCCAACATCGGCATTACGGTCAACAGCTCGAACAACTCCATTCGCGGACTCGCGCTGAATCGCTTCAACGACATCGCGATCCTGATCGACGGCGGCGGCGCGACGAACAACGAGGTCGTCTGCAACTTCCTCGGCACGAACTTCGCCGGAACCTTGCCGGTCGGTCCGGGCAGCAACGGCGTGATCGTACAGAACGGCGCGAACAACAACGTCATCGGACGTCCCGGACAACGCAACGTGATCGGCGCGTTCGGCATCGACGGCATCTTCGTCGACAACGCGAACAACACGACGATCGACGAGAACAAGATCGGCGTCGACGTCACCGGCACGAGTCCGATGCCGCCGGTGATCGCGATTCAGCTCACGAACGCGAACAACACCGTCGTGCACGGCAACCGCATCATCGGCATCTTCGGCGGGATCGATGCGAGCAACGGCAACGCGCTCTCGATCCAGAGCAACACGATCGGCTGGCCCGCGAGCTCGACGCCGTCGACGGGATACGGCATCCGCCTGAATGGCACGACCGGCTCAACGATCGGCAACGCACCGTTCGACGGCAATCACATCGAGAACAACGGCGGCAGCGGCATCCGCCTCGAAGGCGCGGGCACAGACTTCATCACCATCCGCGGCAATGCGATCTCCGCGAACGGCGCACTCGGCATCGATCTCGACGGCGACGGCGTCACGCCGAACGACGGCAACGGTGACCCCGACAACGGCGCGAATGCGGATCTCAACTTTCCCGTGCTCACGCGCGCGACGACGAACGGCTCGTCGACGCACGTAGAAGGATTCCTCGACGGCGCACCCGGCTCGTATCAGATCGATTTCTATGCGAACACCACGCGCGATCCGTCCGGCTACGGCGAAGGAGCAACGTGGCTCGGCAGCATCTCGACGGGACTCGGCAATTTCTCCGCGAATCTTCCGGTCACGCCGATCGGCGCGTACATCACCGCAACGGCAACCGGCTTCGGAAATACGAGCGAGTTCTCGCTCGCACTCGCAGTTGCAGGTCCGCCGATCAGTGCGACGGAGCTCGTCGCGTTTCCCACTCTTCCGACGTCGATCGAGCTGCACTGGCGCGATCCGCAGGCGAGCGAGACCGGCTTCAGAGTCGAACGACAATTCGAAGGCGGCGGATGGAACTTCCTCACCACCGTCGGTCCCGATACGACGACGTACGTCGATACGAACCTCGGGCCATCGCAGAGCGTGTGGTATCGCGTGATCGCGACGTCGCTCAGCGGCGACGCGCCCGCATCGAACGTCGCGTTCGCGATCTCGTACGCGACGAGCGGGCCGCAGATCTGCCGGGCGCAAATCAATAGCACGCATCAATTCGCCGACACGCCAAGCGTTGCGTACAACGGCACGAACTGGGCGGTCGCGTGGGAGGACCAGCGCAACGGACGCGCGTCCGACATCTACTTCCAGTTGATGAACCTCGCCGACGGTTCGCCGATCGGCGCGCCCGTGCAGGTCACGAACGACGACGTGCCTTCGCGCTTCCCGTCGCTCGTGTGGAACGGCACGAATTACGGTCTGCTCTGGTTCGATCACATCCGCCAGCCGAACGGCGACGTGAAGCAAAGTTTCTCCTTCGCGCTCCTCGGCCCCACGGGAACGCGCGTGCGCGGCGACATCAAGATCAACAGCGGCGTGACGGCCGGACCGCTGAATCCCGACGCCCACATGCCGCTCGTGTGGGACGGCAACGGCTGGGGCATCTTCGTCACGAACACGAACAGCTCGCCCGCGGATCTCGTCTACTACCGCCTCGATCCCGACGGCGACGTGCTCGTGAACGGCCTGCAGCTCACCGGCACGTTCAATCTCGAGGGCAGCATCTCGGCAGCATGGAACGGATCGGAGTACGGCATCGCGTTCGTGCGGCAATTCACGTTCGGCGGCTACGACGTCGTGTTCCAGCGCATGCAACCGAACGGCACGCTCACCGGTCCGTTGCAGACGCTGCAGACGAACGGCGATCCCGGTCTCGCAGCGACGAGCGTGATCTGGGACGGCAGCGGCTGGGCGGTGGCGTGGACGCAGTACACGCCCGCGGGCGACGCATTCGTTTACCTCAATCGACTCAACGCATCGGGCACACCGCTCGGCGCGCCGGTGCGCATCAGCGATGACGTCGATGCGTTCGACGAATTCCCGAAGCTGTTCGTGAAACCGGGCGGCGGCTACGTGATCTACACGACAAGTTTCGTCGCGTCGGGCGCACAAGAAATCGGAAGACTCGAAGCCGATGCGAGCGGCAATCGCGTCGGCGCACGCACGATCCTCAGCGCAGACGACGGATTCACCTCGGGATTCCTGCGCGCAGCCGATAGCGGCACGTCATTCCTCCTCGCATGGGAAGAGAGCGACATCAACTTCTCCGAGATCGCCAATGCGGTCGTGTCACCCGCAGGCGTTGCGGGCGCAATCAACCACGTGACGACGACGCACGCACCGCCCTCGTTCTCGTTGTTTCCTTCGCTCATCGCGATGCCGAACGGCGGATTCGTCGCGCTGTGGGATGAGTCGTTCCACACGTCGAATCATCTCGACGCACGGATCTATCAAAACAACGGCTCGTTTACCGATCGCAAGCCGCTGAACGGATCGAATCCCGCGCGCAAACCTTCCGCTGTCTCCGCCGGGAGTCAGTTCGCGGTCGCGTGGACCGATGCATCGACGAACGGCGTGCAGTTCTCGCTCTTCGACAACCTCGGCAACTCGCTCAACGGACCGAGCGGCGTGACGGTCGCGACGCCAGTCAACGTCGGCCGCGCGCCCGACATCGCGTACGACGGCAGCGAGTTCGGAATGGTGTGGGTGCAAGGTGGGCAGCTCACGTTCCAACGCATGGGCCACATCACCCCGATCGGCGTTCCGACGCAGATCGCGCCTGCGAGCAGCGACCCACAACTCGAATGGATCGGCTCCGGCTGGGCGATCCTCTGGCGGCAGAACCTGAATCTCTGGTTCGTGCGGCTCGATCCCGCCGGCGCGATGATCGTGCCGCCGACGCAAGTCACCGACACGTTCGTGAATCCGCTCGACCCGCAACTGCTCTGGACCGGCCGCGACCTCGGCATCGTCTACGCCGAGAACAACGGCAACATCAACCCGGCCATCGACATCAAGTTCACCGTCATCGATTTGAACGGGTTCAAGAAATTCGCGCCGGTGACGATCGCCGGCACGCAGTTCAACGATCGCTTCCCGTCGCTCTACTTCGACGGCACGAACTTCCGCATCGTCTATCCCGACTACTCGGGCGGCATTCGCGATGTCGGTGTGACGCCAACCGGATCGCTCGTACCGAGCCCGCGCTTCTACGGCAATCACGGCGAAGGGCGCATCGCTGCCGCGTTCAACGGCGCAACGACCGCGATGACGTGGCAGCACGTCGGCGATCTGCTGTTCCAGAACACGACGTGCCTCGCCGACGTCAGTGCGCCGCCGTGCGTCACGCTGAACGGAAACTTCTCGAACGGCGCCGTGCATCTCAACTGGCCGGGCGCGAGCGATCCGCAGAGCGGCATCCTCGCCTATCACCTCTACCGCGACGGCGCGCTGCTGACCGAATTGCTTCCGACTACGTTCGCGTACGACGACGGCGGTTACACACCCGCCGCGGTGCACAACTACGAATTGCGTCCGTTCATCGGCGCGTATCTCGAAGCAACCGGCTGTACGCCGCGCGCAGTGACCGCAGGCATCCTGCTGCTTCCGGCCACGCTGCCGAACGGCAAACAGAATTCGGGCTACAACCAGACCATCAGCGCATCGCAGGGAACGCCGCCGTACACCTTCGCGATCACGAGCGGTGCGCTGCCACCGGGCATCGCGCTCAGCACCGCCGGCAACATCAACGGCACGCCGGCGAGCTCCGGTGCATTCGCATTCACCGTCACCGCAACCGACAGCGTCACCGCGACGGGGTCGCGTCCGTACACGCTGCGCATCTGCCCCGCGACGACGATCATGCCGACGGTCCTCCCCGACCCGGTCGTGAATTCGCCGTACAGCCAGATCATCTCGCTGATCGGCACGAGCGATCCCTACACGGTCGCCGTGACAGGCGGCGCACTTCCGCCGGGACTCACCCTCGCATCGAACGGAACGCTCTCCGGCACGCCGACGAGCACCGGCGCATTCAACTTCACCGTCACGACGACCGAATCGACGACGTGCACGACGTCGCAGCCGTTCTCGTTCACCGTGATCTCGGGACAAGCGCCGAAGAACGTGCGCGCCGACGCGCAATCGAATTCGTCGATCCTCGTGCGCTGGGAGCGCCCGCTGCGCGGTGAGACCGGCTTCCGCATCGAGCGCTCGACCGACGCGATCAACTGGGGCTCGATCAACGTCGTCGGCGCCGACGTGACTTCGAATCTCGATTCGGGTCTGCTCGCCGCGACGCTCTACTACTACCGCGTCGTCGCGTTCTCCGGCGCGTTCGACTCCGCGACCTCGAACATCACCGCCGCATCGACGTTCCCGCTCGGCTCCACGAAAATCTGCCAGCAGAACATCGGTCCGTATCATGCACGCGCACAGGCCATCGCACTCGCGCACGACGGCACGAAGTGGGCCGCGGTCTGGAACGACCGCAAAGACAATCTGCTCGAGGAGATCTACTTCCAGTTCCTCGACAACGCGAGCGGCGCGCCGACGGGATCGCCCGTGCGCATCACCACCACCGACATGCTCACGCGCTTCCCTGCCGTGCGCTGGAACGGCACGCGCTTCGGCGTGCTGTACAGCGAGAACATGCGCGCACCCGACGGCGCGCCGACGTCGACGACGAGCTTCGCGCTGCTCGATGCGAGCGGCAACGTGCTGCGCAGCGGCGTGCGCGTCTACAACACGACCGGCGGTGTGCTCAACAGCGGACTCGATCTGCCGCTCGTGTGGGACGGCGGCGGCTGGGGCGTCTTCGCCAACGATCCGCGCAGCAATCCGCCCTCGGATCTCTACTACTACCGCCTCAGCGCAACCGGCGACGTCGTCACCGGCCCGGTACAGCTCACCAGCACGCCGTGGTGGGACCTCGATCTTTCGCCCGCATGGAACGGCAGCGAGTACGGACTCGCATGGATCGAGATGAAAGACGGCGCGTACACGCTGCGCTTCCAGCGCATGCAGCTGAACGGCACGCTGATCGGATCGTCGATCGTCCTCGATCAGACATCATCTTCCCCACTCAACGCACCGAACCTCGTGTGGAACGGCAGCGAGTGGGCTGTCGCGTGGATGGTCAGCGATCCGAACGAGATCTACATCCGCCTGCGACGCCTCAATCCCGACGGCACGCCGATCGCCGCCGCGGTGCGCATCAGCGACGATCCAGTGCCCGACGGCATCGATGACGAAGTCCCGCAGCTCATGCCGAAAGCGGGTGGCGGCTATCACATCTTCGTTGCCTCGAACATCGATCCGTTCGGCACGTTCGACGTCGCGCGCCTGCAAGCCGATGCGAGCGGCAATCGCGTTGGCTCACGCGTCGCGCTCACGCCGGTCGATTCGCTCAGCACGAACGTTCTCCGCGTCGCAACGGACGGCTCGCGCTTCATGCTCGGCTACGACGACATCAGCGGAACGCAGGTCGAAGCCGCGAACCTCATCGTCAACGCGTCAGGAACGCTGACGAACGGACCGACTCCGGTGACGACGGGCCATCCCGACGGCAACTCGTCGAATCCAACGATCGTCCCGGTCGGCGCGGGATTCGCCGCGATCTGGAACGAGACCACGACGAGTCAACTGCGCGCGAAGATCTACAACGGCAGCGGCACTCTCACCTCGACGCTCACGCCGCTCTCGGCGACCACCGGCGTACGCTCGCGCGTCGGCGCGGTCGGCGTCGGCAACACCTTCGCC
>DATKFO010000709.1:0-3707 GCA_035544355.1 Thermoanaerobaculia bacterium | reverse complement strand
CGGTCGGGATCCCGTTGTCGTTCCGCGACATGAAGATCGCCGTCCCCTTCACGCGCGGAATCCTGTTCCCCGCGAGATCGCGCAGGAAGTGCTCTTCGGTGATGGCTCCTTCGGTGATGCGCTGGGTGAGGATCAGCCGGCCGCGCCGCCACGTCGTCATCAGTGTGAAGACGAGAACGCCGACGAGCAGCGGGAACCAGCCTCCCTCCATCACCTTGACGATGTTCGCGCCGAAGAACGCGAGATCGATCGTCAGGAAGGGAACGGCCATGGCCAGCACCATGAGCATCGTCCATTGCCAGCGCTCACGTGCGACGATGGCCAGGAGCATCGTCGTGATGCCCATCGTCGCGGTGACGGCCACGCCATACGCGCCCGCAAGATTCGTGGCCTTCTCGAATCCGATGACGAGTCCGATCGCCGAGAACATGAGCAGCCAGTTCACCGACGGGATGTAGATCTGTCCGATCTCGCGCGCCGATGTGTGGCGGATGCGCATGCGCGGCAGGTAGCCGAGCTGTACCGCCTGCCGCGTCAGCGAAAACGATCCGGAGATCACGGCTTGCGACGCGATCACCGAGGCCATCGTCGCGAGCACGACCAGTGGGATCAGAGACCACTGCGGCGCCATTTTGAAAAACGGATTGTCGCGCGACTCCGGATGCTGCAGCAGGAACGCGCCCTGTCCGAAGTAGTTCAGCAGCAGCGCAGGAAACACGATGGAGAACCACGCGATGCGGATCGGGCGCGCGCCGAAATGTCCCATGTCGGCGTACAGCGCTTCGCCGCCGGTGACGACGAGAAAGACCGCGCCGAGGACGAGAGATCCGGCCATGCCGTGATCGAGGAAGAAGCGGATGCCGTGCGTCGGATCGATGGCCCACAACACGCGCGGCTCGTGCACGATCCAGCGGATGCCCATCGCGGAGATGCTCACGAACCAGAGCATCATCACCGGCCCGAACATCGCGCCGACGCGCGCGGTGCCGAATTTCTGCACGACGAACAAGCCGATCATCACCACGATCGTGATCGGGATGACGTACGGCTCGAACACGGGCGTCACGACTTTCAGCCCTTCGAGCGACGAGAGCACCGTGATCGCCGGCGTGATCATGCCGTCGCCGTAGAGCAGCGCCGAACCGAAGAGTCCGAGGGCGATGAGAATGCCGCGGCGCAGCGAGCGCTTCGACGTGCGCGGACGCACGAGCGACATCAGCGCGAGGATGCCGCCTTCGCCGCGGTTGTCCGCGCGCATGACGAAGACGAGGTACTTGATCGAGATGACGATGACGAGCGACCAGAAGATCAGCGACAAAATGCCGAGGACCGTTTCCGGCGTCGCGGCCATCTTGTGCTCGTGCTTGAAGCACTCCGCAAACGCATACAGCGGGCTCGTGCCGATGTCGCCGTAGACGACACCGAGAGCTCCGAGTGAGAGTGTGAGGAGATACGTTCGACTGTGGCCCTGCGATGGAGGTTCCATGCTGCGAAGGGGCGAAACGTTACCACATTGTTGGGGGGCAGTTGGCAGTGAGCAGTTTGCAGAGGCCCGTCGTTCCTCTGCTCACTGCCAACTGCCGACTGCCCACTCGAAACGACGTATCCTTTCCCGATGAACGCTAACCGCTTCTCGCGCCGCGATTTCGCCCGCCTGCTCACCGCTTCCGCCGCCGTCGCGGCAATCCCGCGGCTCGCTCTCGCGAAGCCGGTCGAATCCGTTCGACTCAGCGCGAATGAAAATCCGTACGGCCCATCCCCCGCCGCGATGCGAGCGATCTCCGACCGCCTCGGCACGCTCAATCGTTATCCCGACGAGATCGAGGAAGCGTTCGCGAACGATGTGGCGAAGCTGCACGGATTAACGACCGACGAGGTGATGCTCGCGAACGGATCGAGCGATGTGCTGCGCGCGGCCGCGACCGCGTTTCTCGCGCCGGGCAAGAAGCTCGTCACCGGCGATCCGACGTTCGAGATCCTCTGGTTTCACGCACAAACGCTCGGCGCCGACATCGTGAAGGTTCCGCTCGACGCCGCATTCGCGCACGACGTCGCGAAGATCGCCGATGCCGCGAAAAACGGCGCCGCGCTCATCTACATCTGCAATCCGAACAATCCCACTGCGACGATCACGCCGAAGGCCGCGATGCGCACGCTCCTCGCCGCGCTGCCCGCGACGACGATCGTGCTCGTCGACGAGGCGTATCACCACTACGCCGAGGGCAGCGACTACGAGTCGGTTGCGCCGCTCGTGCGCAACTATCCGAATCTGATCGTCGCGCGGACGTTTTCGAAGATCTACGCGATGGCGGGACTGCGCTGTGGCTACGGCCTCGCGAACAAGGAGCTGATGCGCAAGCTCTCTTCGGGACAAGGATTCAACGCGATGAACACGCTCGCCCTCGCGGCCGCGCGCGCGTCGATCACCGACGCCGACCACATCGCGCTGGGTCGCAAGCGCAATCACGACACGCGCGCGTGGCTGACGAAGGAGCTCGAAGCACTCGGCTACCGCTCGCTGCCGAGCGAGGCGAATTTCGTGATGGTCGAATTGCGGCGCGACGCGAAGCCGGTGATCACCGCGATGCGCGAGCGCGGCGTGTTTCCGGGACGCTTGTTCCCCGGTATGCCGCAGCATCTGCGCGTCACGATCGGGCGTGCCGAGGAGATGGAGAAGTTCGTGGAGGCGTTCAAGGCCGTGGTGAGTTGAGCGCGTTCCACGCCGCCGTCGCCGCCATCCTTTCATCCGTCCGCCACGGCGGACCCGCGACACGGCCGAGCTCCTTCAGCGTCGCAGCGTCGCTCATCGCGAAGTTGCGATCGGAGTACGCCACGCACGCGATGTGACATCGCTCCGCCGCCACCTCGAGCACGCACCGAAAAAGAATCCCCTCGGCCGCATGCGCGCGGATATGCAAGTTCCCGAGCTTCACGAGATCGCGCGGCGGCGAGCCGACGACGCCAAGCGCGACGATGTTGTGTTCCTCGACGAGCGCCTCAATCGCTTTCGTCGCCGCGTTCTCGATCGCGACGATGAGCGGCTGCACTTCGCGCGTCGCGTCGCTCCACGGCAGCTCCATCACTTCGTGATACGGCTCCGCGGTCGCGGGAACTTTCGGATCGACGAGTGAGACCTCGCCGCGCCACACGAATTGCGCACCGCGATCCGACTCGCGCAACACGACCGCGATCGCGCGGCCGGTCTTCGCACGAAGACCGATCGCGGCGCGTGTCAGTCCTTCAGATGCTCGGCGGGCGGCAGCGGAATGAGCGATCGCCATGATTTCAAGTTCCGGAGTTTCGTCACGGCCACGAGGAAGTAAAGGCCGCACGCGGTGACGCCGATGGGAACGCTGATCCATTTTTCCGTCGGCGCACCACCGAACAGCCGCCGCGGAAAATCAAAGAAAAGCGCGCCGCCGAGGAGCGTGAGGATCGCGGCAAACGCGCGGCTCTCGTGCTCCTTCGCGGAGTACGCAAGCCCGACGACGAGCAGCGGCACGACGAGACTTGCGTAATCGCGCGCGAGTAGCGACAACCCGGCGTGAATCGCAGCGAGCGCGAACGCGCCCCTGCGCAGCCACATCAGCTCATCACGCACGTGATACGTCGAGATCTCGAGGTCGTTGCGAAACTTCATCAGCTGCTCCGCATCCATCGATTGCAGGAACAGGATGACCTCGCGGGAAGTGAGCCGCTGGCGCTTC
>DATKFO010000708.1:0-9254 GCA_035544355.1 Thermoanaerobaculia bacterium | reverse complement strand
GCGCGCCGAAGCTGGCGAGCGTCGCGAAAGAGCGCGTGATGTACGAGCTGTCGGTAGTCTTCTCGTCGAACGCGTTTCGAACGGCGCTCGACCTGCTGCATCGCACGGCACTCGACGAAGTCCTCGGCATTCGCCCGGGTGCGTTTCACGCGGATGATGTCTCGTTCGCCGGCTCGCTCGCGCTCGCCGGCGGCGATCATCTGCGCTGGAGCCACACGCTGCTCCGCGAAGTCGCAACGCTGCGGCGGTTGATCGATCATCACGACCGCATCGCGCTCTACGACGCCGGCGAGCCCGTCGCGTCGCAGCTCCCGGCGCTCCTGCGCGCGGTCGGCCGCGACGACCGCCTCGACCTGCCCGACTTCTCCATCCGCGCGCTCCTCACCGGCGACGAGATCGTTGCGCTGACCGGCGTCGATCGCGGTCCGCGCCTCGGCGCCATCAAGCGCGCTCTGCTCGAGGCGCAGATCCGCGGCGAGGTGCGCACGCGCGACGAGGCCGTAACGTTCGTCCGCGATTCCGTCAGGAACGATCGTGATTCATCGCATTGATCCGGTCCTGCTGGACCTCGGCGTGGTCTATCTCTGGTGGTACGGCTTCTCGTACACCGCCGGCTTCACCGAGATGTTTCTCTGGCTGCGCCATCAGCGCTTCCTGAGCGCCAGCGAGACGTACGACCTGATGATCTGCCTCGCCTCGTGCGTCCTCATCGGCGGCCGCGCGGTGGAAGTCATCTTCTACGAGTGGCCGTACTACAGCGCGCATCCGGCGCAGATCCCGGCCTTCTGGCTCGGCGGGATGTCCACGCACGGCCTGCTCCTCGGCGCGGCCGCGGGCGCGTGGCTGTTCTGCCGCCTCCGCGGACACGACTTCCTGCGCGTCGCCGACGCGCTGACCGTCCCCGGCGCGCTGCTCATGGGCATCGGCCGCATCGGCAACTTCATCGACGGGCAGATCGTCGGCAGCGTCACCGACGTGCCGTGGGCGGTGAAGTTCCCCGACGCCGACGGCTTCCGCCATCCCGTCGTGCTCTACGACGGCCTGAAGAACCTGCTGCTCATTCCGCTGCTGATCATGATTCGCAATCGCCGTCCCACGCGCGGCGTCGTGCTCGCGCACTTCCTTTTCTGGTACGCGTTCCTGCGCATCTTCGTCGACGTCTTCCGCGAATATCCGACGCGCCTCTTCGGACTGGCGACGGGACAAAGCCTGAATCTCGTGATGAGCGCGATCGGACTCGTGCTGCTGATCTGGTTTCGCCGCCGCGGCTATCCGCGCGTTCCGCTGCGTGGCACGTACGAACGCCCCGGCTCCCTCGGAACGCGCATGGCCACGTTCGCCGCCATCCTGATTTTCTGCCTGCTCATCCCGAGCGACTGGACGCAGGACGTGCCGAAACGCTACGGCCGCCGCCACGCGGGGCTGAAGTATTCGTGGATGTATCCGCCCGTGCCGTAGCGGGCCGCCTGAGAGGCGGCCCTACGTTGCTTCTACGTAGGACAAGCTCTCAAGCTTGTCCGTTTGCCACGCAACGCGTGTTCATTGCGCCAGCTTCACGCGCACCTCGCCCGCGGTCACGTGCAGCTTCACGCGCGTTTTCGCGCCGGTGGCGTTGACGAAATACGTGCGGCCGGGGAAGAGGCCTTCGCGATCGACGATGCGGTCACCGAGGTCTGTGCGGACTTCGCCGACGGTGCAGGAGGCGCTTAGCTCGCCGACGGCTGCGCGCGGCGAACGAAATTCGAGCTCGCCCGCGCGCAGATCCGCTTCGACATTTCCGAATGTTCCTTCGATGCGCACTTCGCCGAAGCGCGTGCCGACTTCGACGTCGACGCCTTTCGGCAGATCGACGCGCAGATCGAACGACGTCAGGTTCTCCGCGCTCCAGCTGTGCGCTTTCGTTCCGAGCTTGCGGCGGATCGTCGCTTCGTTGCCTTCGACGATCACTTCGATGCTCGTGTCGTCGACGATCGCCTGCGCGCGCGCGCGGCTGCTCGAGTCGTCGCAGTTGCGGCGGATCACGCCGTCGACAATGAGCGAGTTGTCGCTGCTGTTGCGGATGTGCAGCTCGCCGGCGGGGATGTCGACGAACACGCGCTGCACTTTTCCGCGCGGGGCTTTCACGCTCACCGAGCGCGAGACGTCACGATCGGCGAATGCAGAAGCAGCGACGAAGAGGAGCGAGAGAGCGATCGCGGCGTTGCGCATGAAAGGAGAAACGAGCGCGCCGCGGGAAAGTTGCAAAAACACGGGGCCGGTGGTCCGGCCCCGCATTACGACTCCCCAATTGTTCGGTGATGATCGCGTTATTTCTTCTTCGCGGGCTTCTTCGCAGCCTTCTTCGCAGGTTTCTTCTTAGCGGCCATTGAGCTCACCACCTTTCATGCCGTACGGGACCTCCCGGTCGCGCTTCTTGGCAGATCGCAGCCGGATCGCTCCGGCTAACTTGATCGCGTGAGGGATGGGGGATACGAACGGAGACGGGTGCTGACGACCTTCGACATCAACTGTATTTGTGTTCCAGTTTTTGGAGATCATCTTTTTAACTGTCGTAAATATGCGAGCGATAAACAGTATTGTCAAGCGATTTGTTTATCAAAATCGTAATTCGATACGCGGTGTTCCACGATGTTCCACGATTTCAGGCGCGATACGCGTCGCGTGTGAGCGCCGCGCAGCGCGTCCACGTGAACGTTTTCGCGCGCTCGAGACCGCGCGATGCGAGCGTCGCCCGCAACTCTTCATCGCGCGCGATGCGCGTCATCGCATCGGCGAGTGCATCGTCCTCCGCGTGCAGCACAGCATCGCCCGTGATCTCGACGAGTGCCGGCGCATTCGACGTGATCACCGGCGTGCCGCACGCCATTGCTTCCGCCGCAGGCAATCCGAATCCTTCTTCGCGGCTCGGCATCACGAGCGCGATCGCGCCGCGGTAGAGATTCACGAGCTCGTCGACGACGACGAAGCCGCGCACGACGACGCGCTCGCGCTCGCGAAAGCGCGCGAACGGCGCGCCGACGAGCACGAGCTCCGCATCCGGCACGCGCGCGATCGCGTTCACGACCGCGTCGACGTTCTTGTGCGGCTTGTCGTTCGCCACGCACAGAAAGTAGGGGCGGCCTGCGGCCGCCCGAATCCCCGGCGCAAATACGGGATCGATGCCGTTCGGCGTGACGATCGCGTCGCATCCGAGCTCGTCGCGAATCTGCACGCGCACTGCTTCGCTCACGGTCAGCACGCGCTTCGCGCGGCGCGTTGCGCGGCGCAGCATCGTGCGCGCGTACGCTCGTGCGATCGGATTGCGCAACGGCTGATGGAGGTGAATGAGGTCGTGGATCGTGACGACGACCGGCACGCGCGTGAAGGGGACGACGTAGTGCGGCGCGTGAAACACATCGAGCCTCGCACGATTCGCGGCGCGTCCGACGGCGATGAGCTCGCGGACGGAGTAGTGCGGCGCGTCGATGGCGATGTGCTCGACGCCGTCGGGCAGCTTCGCGTCTGCCGGCGCGAACGCGACGTATTCGTCGCCGCCCAGCTCGACGAGTGCGCCGAGGAGGCCGCGGATGTAGGTGCCGATGCCGAAGTCGGCGATCTTGCGCGCGTCGATGCCTATGCGCATCGCGCCGCCTCCGCGAGCAACTCCGTCATCGTCCGCGCACTCCGTTCCCAACTGTACGCGCGTGCACGCTCGCTGCCGCGCACGCGCAGCTCGCTGCGCAGCGCCGAGTCGCGCAGCACGCGCACGAGCGCGTCGCGCAGCGCATCGCGATCGCCGGGATCGACGAGCAGCGCCGCATCGCCCGCGAAGTCAGGAATCGCGCCGGTGCGTGTCGCGATCACTGGCGCACCGCACGCCATCGCCTCGAGCGGCGGAATGCCGAAGCCTTCGTAGCGCGACGGATACACGAACGCGCGCGCGCCGCGATAGAGCTCACGCAATTGCTCGCGCGTGACGAAGCCGGGAAGGTGGATGTCAGTGGGCAGTTGGCGGTGGGCAGTAGGCAGAGGTTTCTTCTGCCCACCGCCTACTGCCCACTGCCCACTGCCCCAACCCGGATCGCCGCACAACACGAGGCGCGGTCGCGGCGACGGAATCGACGGCCATACTGCGAGGAGATCCTCGATTCCCTTTCGCGGCTCGAGTGTGCCGACGAAGAGAACGTAGTCGCCTTCGCCGCCGCCGGGCGTGAAGAACTCGAGATCGACGCCGTTTGGGACGAGCTCGATTTTTTTGCGCGCGACGGCGAAGCCGCGGATTGCTTCGTCCGCGACGGCGCGCGACACGCACGCGACGCGACGCGCGAGCTCGAGGCTGCGTGCGATGAAGAGATTGAATGAGAGCACGGTCTTCAGGCGATGGCGGCCCGGCATCGTGATCGACGTGAAATCGTGCAGCGTGACGACGGCGGGGATGCGCACGTTCATCGGCAGCGTTCCGTGTGGTCCCCACAGCACGTCCGCGTCGATGCGCCCGAGCTTCAGTTGCTGCCACGCGACGCCGAGTTTTGTTGGATCAACGCGAAAGCGACAGTGCTCGATGTCATCGCGATTTTCGATTTCCGCGTGCGATGCGATGAGCGGCGGCGGCGTGACGTCGAGGCGCCGCGCGATCTCCGCGGTGTGCACGCCGATGCCCGTGCGGTTGCCGACGAGCGGCCTTCCGTCGATGAGGACGTTCACAATTGGAGTGTAGCCCCGGGCGTGAGCCCGGGGAACGCAACGCGAAGGTCGCCAGGATTGCAAAGCCCGCCGGGTTCATCGGCGGGCGACACCGGCGTCAAACGCTCGCGCGCCGAAACACATCCAGCGTGAGCGTCGCCGTGTCCTCCCACCGAAACGATGCAGCGCGAGCATGCCCCCGCGCAATCAACTCCGAGCGCAGCGAAGCATCGCCAAGCACGCGCCGCAACTGCGCTTCCAACTCGTCGACGCTTGCAGGAGAGAAGTACAACGTCGCATCGCCGCCGATCTCCGGCAACGAGGACGAGCGCGCGGCGATCGTCGGTACGCCGTGCGCCATCGCTTCGAGCAGCGGGAAACCGAAGCCTTCGTAGATCGACGGAAACACGAACGCGGTCGCGTTGCGATACACCGTCGCGAGCTGCGACGCGTGGAGGTAATCGAGATGCACGACGCCGGGCGCGCGCAGACGCGGCACGATCGATTCCGATTTCCAGCCGATCTTGCCGACGACGACGAGCGCGCAATCGAATCCGCGCGCGAAGGCGTCGAGCAACACGCCGAGGTTTTTGCGCGGCTCGATCGTGCTGACGAAGAGGATGTAGCGATCGGGGAGACCGGGCACCGGCGCAGGATCGGGAAGCTTGCCGAGGCCGGAGTGAATCGCGATCGCGCGCAAAGGATCAATCTCGTAGAACGCGAGCAGCTCGCGGCGCGTCGATTCCGAAACGCAGATCATCGCGTCGGCTTGCGCGAGCTCGCGCTTCATGTGCGCCTCGAGATTCGTGAGCGTTTCCTTCTGCACCAACTCGGGGTGGCGCTTGTACGTGAGATCGTGAATCGTGACCACGCGCCGCTTCGCGATCGCGGAGTGCAGGCGCGGCAGAAAAAAATTCGCGCCGAAGATCACGTCGCAGTCGATGAGCCACATCAGCAGCACGTACGCGCCTGCGGTCAGCGCGCGGATCGCGCCGGATGGAGGCTGGCCGCGCAGATCGAATACGCACACGCGCGCGTTCGGCGGGAGCGTCGTGTGGAGATGCGGCCCGATGTCCGTAATGCGCGCGTCGCCGAAGAGATAGAGCTCGACGTCCTCGTGCTTCGCGATCTCGTGCAGCAGATGATGCAGATACCAGCCGATGCCGGTCAGCGGCTCGTAAAACGGGCGGATGTCGACGCCGATGCGCAGCGTGCGTTCGCGATGCGCGGCGCGGCGCCACGATCGGCGCAACCGATCGCGAAGCGCTTGGAATAGAGTGTGAACCACGACGCGGATCGCCGGCAGGAGCGACATCGGCGCGGATCGTAGACCAAGATGCGGAAGATCATCATCATCGTTCTGATCGTGATCGCGGTCATCGCCGCCGTCGCGATCTATCTCGTCGCAACGACGCCCGACACCACGCGCGGCGTTGCTCTTCCCCTTTCCGCATCGGAGCGCGAGCTGCTCACGCGCGTGCCGCGCTCCGCCGAAGCCTTCGCCCTGATTCCGACCGCGGCCGCGCTGCAGGAAACGATGCTCGCGAATCCGGTGACGCACGAGCCGCTGCTCGACTGGACCGCGAAGCACCCATTGCCCCCCGCATGGCTCCTCGGCGGCGCGGACGTCGTTCTCTGGAAGAGCGGCAAGAAAACGAGCTACGCGGTGCGGCTCGAGCCGTTCCGCACCTTCGTCGCGCGACTGTGGCTGATCACGTCGAGCGACGTCGTCGCGCGATGGGACGGAAAGGTCTTTCTGATCAACGCAGACGACGAACAACCGATCGATGCCGCCGAGCTGACGTCGTTGCTCGACTTCGCGCGCGGACTGCCGAACGGCGATGCATTCGTCGTGCAGCGAGAAACCGGCCGCGGCGTGTTCCCTCCGATCGCGCGACCCGCGGTCAGCACGGTGAAAATCACGACGAAAGAAATCGAGATCGCATCGCGTGCGCGCGCGGAGTCGCCAACTGCAACCGCGACGTTGTCGTCGCAACTGCCACGCGGCGCGATGCTTGCCGTCGCATTCGCGAAGCCACCGCGAGTCGTCGAAGATCTCAACCGCCTCCTCGGCACGCGCGTCTCCGCACTCGTCGACAACGGCGGCACGATCGCGATCTACGACGTCAACGCGGGCACGCTCCTGCCGCGACCGAAAGGTGTGATCGTTGCGCCCGCGACCGCCGAGAGCCGCGTCGCCTTCGAGGACATTGCTCGTGTTGCGAATCTCGTCGGCGAAACCCGCGATACCGGCAACGAGCTGCTCGTCGCGTTCGATCGCACGAGCCTCCCGCTCTATCTAAAGGATACGTTCGCGCCCGCGCGCTGGCCGGCCAATGAGTGGACGCTCCGCCTGGACCCGCGCCGATTCATCCCGATCCTCGAGCGCCTCGGCGACAGCACCGGCCTGCGATTCGCGGCACCGCGCCTACATCGTGCGGCACGCGATCTGCGCCGCTGGATTCGCGCGCTGCAGAACGCGCAAACCATTGAAGCATCAGCATCAACGGCCGGCGGAACGGAAGAGCTGCGGGTGAGGATCGGAGTGTGACGATCGTTGCCCGTTCCCCGATGCCCGTTGCCAGGGGCTGAACCGCCCGATGGTTTTTCCGGGCAACGGGCAACGGGCATCGGGCAACGCTTTCCTCGCGTCGGAATGACATAACGCTTCAATCAGTTACGGCAAATTCGCGCGAGCGAGCACCATGAGCGACATCATCAATTTCGACGTCATCGACGAGCACGGCCCCCAGCGCTATCACGGCACGTATGAAGTGCCGGCGGCGGAGCTGGTCCGCGATGAGCTCGCCGGCAACGCGAACATGACGATCGATGCCGAGGTGCGGCAGGGGGATCGTCCGGCGGAGTATGTGGCCGAAGGAACGGCGAGCCTCATCGCCGATCTCGAGTGCTCGCGCTGCGTCGAGCCGTACCCGTTTGCTCAGAAATCGACCTTTCACGTAACATTCCGCCCCCGTCCCGCGGTCCAGGAGAACGCAGAGATCGAGATCGACGATGAGTCGGAGCTCGATGTCGAGTTCTACACGGAACGGGCGATCCCGCTGCGGGATCTCGCGGTCGAACAGATCCAGCTCTCGATTCCGATGAAGCCGTTGTGCGAGGAGAGCTGCCTGGGACTCTGCCCCACGTGCGGGGTGAACCGGACGCGCGAGACATGCGCGTGCGGCGATTCGGTCGTCGATGTGCGGTTGGGTGCGCTGGTGGGGATTCGCGAACAGTTAGCCAAAAAGAAAGACGTTTGAAGGAGATTCACGATGCCAAATCCAAAAAGACGCCATTCCAAGCAGCGCACGCGTACGCGCCGCGCGCACGATTTCCTCGAGGCCAAGTCGCTCTCGACGTGCCCGCAGTGCCATGAGGCGAAGCTGCCGCACCGCGTCTGCCCGAAATGCGGTTACTACAAAGGCCGCGAAGTCATCGCCGTCAAGGACGCGCTGTAATCTCATCCGTCGATGACGGCAGCAGTCACGCCGGCCGCTCGCTGCCGCATCGCGCTCGACGCGATGGGCGGCGACAACGCGCCCGATGAGATCGTCAAAGGCGCGCTCCTCGCGATCGAGGAGTATCCGGTCGACATCCTTCTCGTAGGGAAGGAAGAAGTCCTCCGCGAAAAACTGGCGGCGCTCGGCTCGCCGTCACCGCGCAATCTCGAGATCGTCGACGCCCGCGAAGTCGTCGAGATGGACGACACCGCGCTCGCGCCGCTGCGGCGCAAGCGCAACTCGTCCATCCGCGTCTGCGCGAATCTCATCGCCGAGAAACGCGCGCAGGCGATGGTCTCCGCGGGCCACACCGGCGCGTCGATGACATCCGCGTACAAAGTCCTCGGCACGATCGAAGGCGTGAGCCGCCCCGCGCTCGCGGCGATCGTTCCGTCGAGCCACGGACACACCGTGCTGCTCGACGTCGGCGCGAACGTCGACTCGAAGCCGGCGTATCTGCGCGAGTTCGCGGTCATGGGCCACTTCTACGCGCAGATGGTGTTCGGCGTCGCGGAGCCGCGCGTCGGACTGCTTTCGATCGGCGAAGAAGAAGGCAAGGGCAACGAGCTGACGAAAGAAACGTTCCGCGTGATGAAAGAGACGGGACTCAACTTCGTCGGCAACGCGGAAGGTCGCGACGTCTACAACGGCAACTGCGACGTCGTGGTGTGCGACGGCTTCACCGGCAATGTCGTGCTGAAGACCAGCGAAGGGTTTGTCGAGCTCATCGAAGCGGAACTGTCGAGCGCGTTCACGACGCGAATCGGGTCGCTGCTGACACGCCGCGCGCTGCGCCATTTCCACCGCCGCGTGGACTACGCCGAATACGGCGGCGCGCCGCTGCTGGGCGTCGCCGGCGTCGCCGTCGTCGGGCACGGCCGCTCCAATGCCAAGGCCGTGCGCAACGCAGTCGCGATGGCGTACCGGTTCGCGGCGCAGCGCGTCATCGAACGCATCGAGCGCGACATCGCAGCAGCGGCGGTGTCTCACCCGTGATCGCGGTCCTCTTTCCGGGGCAGGGGTCGCAGAAAGTCGGCATGGGCCGGGCGCTGGCCGAGGCCTATCCGATTTGTCGCGAAACGTTCGCCG
>DATKFO010000707.1:0-6322 GCA_035544355.1 Thermoanaerobaculia bacterium | reverse complement strand
ACATGTCGACTCCGGTTGAGCTGTCGGCTCTCGGTTGTCAGCTGTCGGGATCTCCCGAGAGCCCCACAGCCGAAAGCTGACAGCCAGAATGGGGGATTGGCAGGCCAAGAGGGGCTCGAACCCCCAACCTGCGGTTTTGGAGACCGCGGTTTCCTGCTGCTTGACTACCTCTGCCATGGACACCCCAACAGATCCGTTTTGACAGCTCTCAGCTCGCAGGAGAAACCCGTTCTCCGGCGAGCTGAGCGCTGCGAGTGAGAGCTATTCAGAAAATTTGGCAGGCCAAGAGGGACTTGAACCCCCAACCTGCGGTTTTGGAGACCGCTGCTCTGCCAATTGAGCTACTGGCCTGCAGTTGTCGCAAACTGCTGAGAAAGCATTGCTTTCCCGTGAAATTCCCTACTTGGTCTCGCGATGAACAGTCCGCTTCCGGTCGTGCCGGCAGAACTTCTTCAGCTCGAGCTTCTCGGTCGTGGTCTTCTTGTTCTTCGTCGTGGTGTAGTTGCGCCGTTTGCACTCGGTGCACTGGAGGGTGATGATCTCGCGCTGCGCTGCCATGCTTTACCCCGTGATCGCGGTCAGATTTTGTAAGTGGAGCCCTCGACCAGATTTGAACTGGTGACCCCGTCCTTACCAAGGACGTGCTCTACCCCTGAGCTACGAGGGCTTACTTCGTATCGACAACTTGGAGCGGGAGACGGGACTCGAACCCGCGACCAACAGCTTGGAAGGCTGTGACTCTACCAACTGAGTTACTCCCGCGTTTGGTGGAGAGTGGAGGATTCGAACCTCCGTAGGGCGTGGCCCGGCAGATTTACAGTCTGCTGCTTTTGACCGCTCAGCCAACTCTCCGTGCTGTTCCGCTCTGGAGCTGGCGACGGGACTCGAACCCGCGACCTGCTGATTACAAATCAGCTGCTCTACCAACTGAGCTATGCCAGCGCGTGAAACATGATTTCAAAGACACAACAGCCTGCATGCGAACTCGAACGATTGGTAAAACTTAGCCGCAGGCAGGCCCGAGGAACCGTGGGTTATAGCAAAGGTGCCAAACGGCACGCAAGTGGGAACTTATTTCTGGCGAACGACTTCGTAGCAGAGCACGGCCGCCGCGGTCGCCACATTGAACGAATCGACGTGCCCCGACATCGGGATCGTCACGACGCGATCGCAATGCTCGAGCACGTTGCGGCGGATGCCTTTCCCCTCGTTGCCGAGCACGAGCGCGACCTTGCCGCGGAAGTCGATCTGGTCGGGACGATCGCCGTTTGCTGCGGCGCCGTAGATCCAGTAGCCGCGCTCTTTCAGCGCTTCGATCGAGCGCGACAGGTTCGTCACGTGCGTGACCGGCACCCACTCCGATGCGCCGGCCGATGCTTTCACCGCTGCAGGTGTCAGTCCCGCGCTGTCGTGCTCGGGAAGCACGACGAGATCGACGCCGAAGCCGTCGGCAACGCGGAGGATCGCGCCGAGGTTTTGCGGATCGGTGATGCCGTCGAGGATGAGGATGAAGGTCGTCTCTTCGCGAGCGATGACGTCGTCGAAATCGGCAAGGGCGGTCGGCGTGACTTCGGCGACGACACCGTTGTGTACGCCGCGTCCCGCGAGCCGATCGATCTGCGCAGCGGGAAGTTTCCGCACGGCAACATCGGCTCGCTCCGCTTCCGCCATGACTTTCTGCAAGCGCGCGCTTTGCTCGCGCGCGATTGCGATGTAGCGCACGCGATCGGGATGCGAGCGCAGCGCTTCGAGGACGGGGTTCACGCCGTACACGATCACGGGAGACCCCCCTCATCCGCCTTCGGCACCTTCTCCCCCGAGCCCGGGGGAGAAGGGACTCGATGGGGAAATCTCTCGCGAGAAACAAACAATCGATACCCTTCTCCCCCAGGCTTGGGGGAGAAGGTGCCGAAGGCGGATGAGGGGGCGACTCTCGCGAGGCACATCATTCGAAAGTGCCCGCCCGCTCTCCCTACTTCACCTTCACCGGCGCGACGTCCGAGTACTCCTGATTCAACACGGTGATGCGGAAGACCGCTTTGTCGTTCGCGGTCTGCACTTCCATCGTGTAGTCGCCGGGCGGGACGTTGCGCAGGTAGAACATGCCGTCGTTGTCGGCGTACGCAGGCGTCGATCGTCCGCGCTCCGCGTGTTCGAGCGTGACAGCGGCTCCGCGATAGGCGGTGGCGCCGTCCGGCTTCACGACCTTGCCGCGAACGGTGCTCGCACTTGCCGTTGCTGCGATGGTGAGAATGAGAGTGATGAGAATGATGATGCGTTTCATGATCAACCTCCTGTGACCGGGATCGGAGCCACCGTCGGCTGGTATCCGGTCGATTTTTTCTTGAGCAGGATCGGCTTCTCGAACGTGACCAGTCCGGTCTTCCGATCCACGCGCAGTCCATAGATTCCGCCGCCGTATCCTTCGATGGCGGTGTTGACGGTCTGTCCTTCGAAGCCGTTCGCCGAGAAGACGAGCAGCGGCAGATCGTCTTCGGTCATCGGCAGCACGAAGTTGAACGTGTTGCCCGGATTGATGTCGACGTTCAGTTTCTGCGCGCGGAGCTGGCAGCTGATGTCGTCGGAATCAGGCGCGGCAGCGCCGGGCTCGAACTGCAGCGCGCCGTTGATGCGCCACACGCGATATGCCGGGCCGTTCAGGTTGTGCGCGAAAAACGTCGCGAGAAATACGGTCAGCGCGATGTAGCCGGCGAACGCGCCGCCGAACTTCACTTCGAGTCCGCCGAGCATTCCCTTCGCTTCGCCGCTCGCCGGGAGCAGCTTGAAGAGGAGATACGCCGGGATGAGCGGCAGCAGGACGAGTGTGGAAAGGATGATGAGCTTTTCGGACATGACGAACCTCACTTTTCGAGTAGTGAAAGTTCGTGCGAATTCGTTTCACATCACGGCGAAGATGCCGCCGGCGATTCCGAAGACGAGGCCCGTTGCGATCTCCATCAGCGTGTGCCGTTCGAGCCGATGACGCGACCACGCGACCGCGATCACGACGAGGATCGCGAACGGCGCTGCGATCGGAAGTCCGCGAATCACGATCGCCGCGGAGAACGCGGCGAACATCGAATGCAAAGAAACTTTGAGGAAGCGATTCGCGAAGAGTCCGGCCGCGAGCATGACCGCGGATGCGAGCAGTCCTCGCATCATCTGCGGCGCCGCGTGATTCATGCGAAGCACGATCGCGCACGCAGCGAGCAGAGGCACGAGTGCCCAGTAGAGTCCGTGCCGTTGCTCGTGGCGCGAAACGTCGAAGTCGCTCCACGCGCCGCGTCGCACCTGGATCGCGATGAACGCGAGCAGGGGAAGGATGGTCGTCGCCGCGATCACCGCCGCCCAGAACCAGGCTCGTGTCGCGATGGCGATCGAAACCGGAATCAGGACGAACGGATGCCCGGCCGCGGAGACGGCGCGGGCAACGCGTAACGACAACATTGAGAAGGGTTTGGGACCGGCGGAGCGCCGGTCCGGCGTAGAGGACTAGCGCGCGGCTTTCTTGATCGCGCCGGTCCGGATGCAACGGGTGCACACCTGCATCCGTTTGACCGCCGAGCCGACGATCACGCGGACGCGCTGCAGATTCGGCAGCCACCGGCGGCTCGAAACATTGTGCGCATGGCTGACCCGGTTTCCGAACACCGGAGCCTTGCCGCAGACTTCACACATTTTTGCCATGTCGAAAACTCCCTCAAATAAACGAAAGGCGTGGATTGTAGTCAGCCGGTCGATTCCACGCAACCGGCAGCACGCTCAACTGCGGCCAACCACGTGGAATCCCGTCACTTATCTAAAAGCTGTAGAGTTGACACCAAAAATTAAACGATGTAATTTCGCTTCACCTTTCAACATCTGGAGCCTACGAGAAGTGAGTGTGAGATGGATGGGGTGAGCGGTGTTCTTCTCAAAGAGCAAAAATGTCGTCGGCCTTGATATTGGCTCCTCTGCAGTCAAGCTAGTCGAGCTGAAAGACAAAAAAGGCGGGGCGTATCAACTCGTCAAGCTGGGTGCAGAACGGCTGTCTCCGGAAGCCATCGTCGACGGTTCCATCATGGACTCTTCGATGGTGGTGGAGACGATCCAGAAGCTAAATACGGACCAGAGCGTAAAGAATTCCAATTACGCGACATCGCTGTCCGGCCACTCCGTCATCATCAAAAAGATCACGCTTCCCGCGATGTCTCCGGAAGAGCTCGCGGAGTCGATTCAGTGGGAAGCCGAGCAGTACATCCCCTTCGACATCAACGACGTCAACCTCGACTACGTTCCGCTGAACGTCGGGGGAGGGGACAACGTCGACGTCATCCTCGTCGCGGTCAAGAAAGAAAAGATCAACGACTACACCTCCGTCATCAGCCAGACGGGGAAAGTCGCCATGCTCGTCGACGTCGACGCGTTCGCGCTGCAGAACTGCTACGAGACGAACTACGACATCGAAGACGGCAAGGTGCTCGCGCTCGTGAACATCGGCGCGTCGGTGACGAACGTGAACGTGCTCTCCGGCGCCGTGTCGCTGTTCTGGCGCGACATCACCTTCGGCGGCAATCAGTACACCGACGCGATCCAGCGCGAGCTCAGCCTCTCGTTCGAGCAGGCGGAAGAGCTCAAGCGCGGACGTCCGGTCGGCGACTACACCATCCAGCAGGTCATCCCCATTCTGAATTCCGTCTCGGAAGATTTCGCGGGCGAGCTGCGCAAGACCCTCGACTTCTTCACGGCGACATCGGGCGCCGAGCGCGTCGACGAGATCGTTCTCGCAGGCGGCGGCTCCGGAGTGCTGAACCTCGACGCGATTCTCCGCGACAAGTTCGGCATCCCCGTGTCGATCATGGACCCCTTCCGAAAAATCACCGTCGACGAGAGCCAATTCAACCCCGAAGAACTGGCTGAGATTGCGCCGAGTATGGCGATCGCCGTCGGCCTCGCCATACGGAAGTTGGGGGACGCTTGATCAAGATTAACTTAGTGCGGGAAGGGCGGGCGGTCCGAGGTGCGGGAGCGACTCCTGTCTCTACGGCTGCGGCCGCGGGTGGCGGCGGCTCGAGCATCAACAACGTCCTCATCATCGGCTTCACCATCGTCGGTCTGCTCGCGGCCGGCGGTTACTGGTTCTGGCAGAAGCGCATTCTCTCGGAACGCCAGGCGCTCGTCGTCCAGCGCAAGGGCGAAGCCGAGAAGCTCGAAGCGATCATCAAGGAAGTCGATGGCTACAAAAAGCAGAAAGACAATCTGCAGAAGCGCATCGATCTGATCAATCAGCTCAAGCAGAATCAGAAGGGACCCGTGCGGATCATGGATCAGATCAGCAGGGACCTTCCGGATCTGGTCTGGCTGGACACGATGCGCATCGCTTCGGGACGCGTGACCGTGACGGGACGCGGACTCAATCCGAATGCGATTGCGAACTTCGTCGAGAACGTCAAGAACGACACGTTCTTCGAAGAGCCGATCGTGAACGACGTCGTGCAGGCCGGCGCGAATCCGGTCGTGTACTCGTTCTCGATGAACTTCGCATTCAGTTACGCGCCGAAGGGCGCGGCGGGCACTGGTGACGCGACGGCGACGGGAACGACCGGGACGGTGGCAACGTCGTCCGGGTCGACGGCGGGGAAGTAGGAGATAGGCGATGGCGCTGACGCTCGACGACAAACCGATCTGGGTGGGGCTGATCATCGGCATCCTGCTCGCCGTCCTCGCCGTGGTCGGCGTTCATTACGCGCTCGTCCAGGGAATCAAGCAGGAGATCGCGTCCGCCGACACCGAGATCGGGGAGCTCGACAAGAAGATCGAACAGGGCCGCGCCGCGGAGCGAAAGCTCCCGCAGTTCCGCGAGGAAGTGAAGCGCCTCGAGCTCGAGCTCGAGAAGCTGCGCCGCATTCTGCCGTCGACGCGCAACACCGAAGAGATCATCAAGAAGATCAAGTCGCTCGTCGATCAGGGCGACTTCACGCTGCTGCGCATGGCGTTCCCCAACATCCGCAACACGAAGGGTGAGGATCCGTACGCCGAGTGGCCGATCAACGTCGAGGTCAACGGCCGCTATCACGACCTCGCGATTCTCTTCAATCGCCTCGGCAACTTCTCGCGCATCATGAATGTCGAGGACATCAACGTGAACGCGCTCGGCAGCCAGACCGACAAGACCATTCACTCGACGTTCGTCGCGAAGACGTTCGTCTATGTCGAGCCGACCGAGGCGCCAGCGACGAAGAAGGCCGCGAAACCGGGCGGCGGCGCAAAGAAGGAGGCGGAATGAGAATCTCGCGTTTCGCGGCTTCTCTGCTGATCGTCGCCGGCGCGCTGGCAAGTGTCG
>DATKFO010000706.1:0-7342 GCA_035544355.1 Thermoanaerobaculia bacterium | reverse complement strand
CTGGATCCTCGGCCACGTCGTCGCCACCCGCTGCCTCATTCTTCCGCTCGTCGGACAGACAAGCATCTGGAGCGAGGACCTCGTCAACTCGTACAAGCGTTACGGATCGAAGGACGTCACCGCGCCGTTCGATGAGATCGTGCACGGCTTCAGCGAATCGTACGAGCGGCTCGTGCAGGGCCTCGAAGGACTGACCGACGACGTTCTCGCGAGCCCCGTCCCGAACAGCCCGAGCAACGATCCGAACGACACCGTCGCCTCGCTGCTCGTCACGATCGCATTTCACGAGTCCTATCACATCGGACAGGTGGGCGTGCTGCGGCGGATCGTGGGGAAAGAGGGAGTGATCAAGTAATTCGTTGGCCGTTCGCCGTTGACCATCGGCCGGAGACTCGGCAAACGGCTAACGGCCATCGGCCAACGAGATTGCAAATTCGGCGCGCAGCACTGCGCGCCATTCGTCTTCGCTCGCGAGCTCGCGCTCCACACGCTCGCCGCGAGTCGTCGTGATGAGCCGCAGATCGCTGAGCGTGATGCGGCCATCCGGCGTGGCCATGCTGCAGATGCGCTTGCGCGTGAAGTGCGACTGCGGCGAGGTCTGGTGATAGCGGCACATGCCCGCGAAGTCTTCGAGCGGATGTTCGCCGAGTGTGAATAGATACTCGTCCGACCACGCGTCGGTCTTGCTGCGGCACACGACGAGATCAACGTCGCGCTGCTCGATGCGAAACGTGCCGGCGGGATCGTTTTGATCGAAACGATCGTCGAGGCGCAGCGGCTCGAGGAACGAATCGCCGAAACCGACGTCCGCGATCCAGCGCTCGCCGTCGATCGTCACGAGCAGCGTGAGGTGATCGAACTCGGAACCGAACGATCCGTCCGCCGAGGAAGCGCGCGCGGAGAGGTTCGCGACGTTGTATCCGAGCGCTCGCAGCAACGCGCCGAAGGCTCCGTTGAGCTCGTAGCAGAAACCGCCGCGCCGCTCCTCGACGACCTTGCGTACGAACGCGTCTTCATCGATCGCGATCGGGCGGCCGAGGTGAATGTCGAGATTTTCGAACGGGACGGTGAGGAGATGCTGGCGATGCAGCGCGCGCAGCGTCGCGATCGTCGGCGTGCGCGCGCCTTCGTAGCGAATGCGATGTAGATAGCGATCGATGTTCACCGCCGGCGGCTCGCCTTCGGCGCCGTCGCCAAAGCCATCGCGTTCGGAGCGAGCGCGCGAAGCAGCTTCGCGTCGTTCGCATTTTTCGCGAGCAGGAGAATTCCTTCCATGTACGCGACGAGCGCGCGGGCATTCACGACGGGATCGATGTTCTTCACGTCGCCGTTGCGCACCGCCTCGCGCAGCGTTTTCGTGAACGCTTCAGCGAGATGGTCGAACATCCCCTGCACCTTCGCCTGGATGCGCTCATCGCGCGAGCCCATCTCCGCCGCGAGATTGCCGAACATGCAGCCGCCGCACACGCCCGTCGCCTTCTGCATGCTCACGTTCCCCTCGGCAAGATTGTCGAAGAAGACGCGCACGCGCTCGAGCGGCGGCGCATCGCTCGAGAACGCGGCGTCCATGAACCCCGCGCGCCCACGCTCGAGCATATTGTCGAGCGCGGCGAGCGCGAGGTCCTGCTTCGAGGGGAAGAAATAGTAGAAGCTGCCCTTGCGGACGTCGGCGCGCTCGCAGATGTCATCGACGCCGACGGCTTCGTACCCGCCGGCATGCAGCAGATCGCGCGCGGCGTCCACCAACCGTTCCTTTGCGTCGCTCGTTCGGCCCATGAATTGATGAGTAGACGACCAGTCAAGTATCCTGAAGCGGAGCGCGGTTGTCAACGACTGACGAACACCGATGCGAAGTAGTGATGCTCCACGAAGCCGTCCGCATCCGCGTAACGCGCGAACAACTCCGCCAGCTCGCGCGCGACGCGCTCCCACTCCGCGCCCGCTTTCGGCACGTACGTCATGCTCTGCAATCGCATCTCGAGAAGCTGGTAATCGAGCCGATGCCGATGCGGAAGCGTCGCGCGCTCGATGTCCGTGAAGCGCTTCGTCGCGTACAGCGGCGCAACCTCCGCCTCGCGATCCTCCGGCGGAAAATCGGGCGGCGCGCAACTGCGCATCAACTGCTCGAACTCGCGCGTGAACGCGTCGCTGCGATCCCAGTCGTTCCACACGAGCGCGAGACGTCCATCGCGACGCAGCACACGCCGCGCTTCGTCAAAAAACGCATCAGTCTGAAACCAATGAAACGAGTTGAACGCCGCAACGAGATCGATCGACGCATCGCGAAACGGCAGCACCTCGGCACGCGCCTGCACGCGCGGCAGAGCGTCATCCGCGGCGAGCAGCATCGCGAAATTCGGATCGACGCCGGTCGCGGAGAGCAAGCGCGTCGAGATGCCGGTGCCCGCGCCAACGTCGACAATCCGCTTCGCGTTGCCGCGCACGAACGCGATCGCCTCGGGCGGATACGACGGCCGCGCACGTGCATAAAACGCCGCGCGGTCCGAAAATCGCGCGACGCCTTCAAGATCGCAGCAACGAGTCATGAGGAGGTTCCATCATGCAACAACTGACCACGCCGCTCATCACCGACGCCGCGCGAACAATCCGGAAGTCACGTCTCGTCGAAGTCTAGAATTGGGAAAGCACTGCTTTGGACTGCGGCGATCGGCGATCGCAATCGCCGCTTTCCACAGTTTTAGCGACGGCTGTCCAAAAGCGGCGACTGCGGTCGCCGCAGTCCATATCCCCTCTGCAACTCCGCCCCCGCTGCAACTCTGCCACTCGTTATCCGTATCCCCGCGGCATGTTGCAGGTCGAATCGGTCTCCAAACGTTTCCGCACGGGCAATTACGGCGTGCGCGATCTCTCCTTCGAAGCGAAAGGCGGCGTCCTCGGCCTCCTCGGACCGAACGGCGCGGGCAAAACGACGCTGATGCAGATGATCGCGACGATCACGCGTCCGACGTCGGGACGCATTTCGTTCCGCGGCATCGACATCGGCGCGAAGCCCGATGAGCTGCGCCGCAAGCTCGGCTATCTGCCGCAGGACTTCGGCGTCTACGACAACCTCACCGCGCTCGAGTTCCTCACATACTTCGCGTCGCTCAAGGGCGTGCACAACCGCGCGCGCGTGAACGAAATGCTCGAGATGGTGAACCTGCACTCCGTCGCCAATCGCACGGTCGGCGGATTCTCCGGCGGCATGAAGCAACGCCTCGGCATCGCGCAGGCGCTCGTCAACGATCCCGATCTCGTCATCGTCGACGAGCCGACCGCGGGACTCGATCCCGAGGAGCGCGTGCGGTTTCGCAACATCCTTTCGGATTTAGGTGTGGGGCGATTGGTGATCCTCTCGACGCACATCGTGTCGGACGTTGAATCCATTGCGACTGAGATCGCGATCATCCGGCAAGGCGCGCTCGTCGCGTTCGCGACGCCAGAGGAATTGATGCGCGCGGCGGACGGCAACGTGTGGGAGATGGTGCTGACGTCGGAGCAATTCGATGCGATGCGGCGCAACCTGCAGGTGTCGAGCGCGGTGCGCAAATCGGATGGCGTGCACGTGCGCGTCGTGTCGCAATCGCGGCCGACGAGCGATGCGTCGCCGGCCGAGCCGACGCTCGAAGATGCGTTTCTGCATCAGGGACGCGCGGCGTGAGCGAGCGGCTGCAGCGGATTACGGCGATCGTCCGCGCCGACTTTCTGATCCGCTTCCGGCGGCCGTCGACGCTCGTCGTCTTCCTGATCCTCTCCGCGTTCGCGTACCTCTGGATTCCGGATCCGAAGAGCGGCCGCGCGCTGATCGTGATCGAGAACGCGCGCGCGCTCTACAACTCCGCGGCGATCGCGATGGGCACCGCGACGCTCGGCACGATCTTCATCGGGCTCGCCGGCTTTTACGTCATCTCGAACGCGCTCAAGCGCGACGTGTTGTCGCGCTGCGGATTCGTCATCGCATCGACGACGATGCGCGGCAGCGAATACCTCCTCGCGAAATTCATCGGCAACGTCGTCTTTCTCAGCACGTTCATGGCGGGCTACATGGTGAGCTCGATGGCGATGGTAATCGTGCGCGGCGAAGCGGCGCTGAATCCGTTCGTATTCATCAAGCAATACCTGCTCGTCGTGCCACCGGCGATCGTGTTCGTCTCCGCACTCGCGATCGTGTTCGAGTCGGTGCCGTGGCTGTCGGGCAAGTTCGGGGACGTCGTCTACTTCTTCCTCTGGACCGCATCTCTCGGCATCGTCGCGTCGAACATGGAGCAAGGCAACGGCGCGACGTGGATCCGCTACTTCGATTTCTCCAGCTTCGGATTTCTCTTTCAGAATCTGAAGGACACGCTGCACACCACGCAGCTGTCGATCGGCGGCTCGTCGTTCGACGCAAAGAAACCGCTGTTCGTCTTCTCGGGACTGCAACTCACGCGCGACTGGATCGCGCCGCGCATCGGCGCGACGCTGATGCCGATCAGCCTGCTCGTGATCGCGCGCCTGTTCTTCCACCGATTCGATCCCGCCCGCGTACGCATCGCGGGCGAGAAAGCGAAGCGCACGTGGACCGGGCGGCTCAACGCGCTGGCGAAGCCATTCGCGCGCGCGTTGTTCGCGCTCGGCGCTCGCGGCGGCGGCTCGTTCCTCGCGTCCGCTCGCGCCGACGCGCTCATGACCATCACTGCCTTCCCGCTCGCGCTGTTCGCCGCGATCGGATTCGCGATCGCCAGCTTGGCCGCAGGCAACACAGGCTTTTTCACCGTCACGCTGCCGATCGCAATCGCCGCATTCGCAATCGTGATCGCCGACATAGCCTGCCGCGAAAAACGCGCCGGCACACTCGGCTTCGCCTACGCCGCGCCGATGCTGCAAGCGCGCTTCGTTCTCTGGAAACTGACGTCCACACTCTTCGTCGCCCTGATCTTTCTCGGAGCGCCTTTGGTTCGCTGCGCTCTCACCCACCCCGCTTCGCTCCCCGCGTTGCTCACCGGAATCGTGTTCGTCGCCGCAATCGCGACAACACTCGGCGTCGTCAGCGCGAACCCGAAGACATTCATCGTCGTCTTCCTGACGTTCTGGTACGTCGCACTCAACGACAAAGGCACCAGCGCCGCCCTCGACTTCGCTGGCTTCTACGGCAAAGCGACGCCATTCGTAGTCTTATCGTACACCGCGCTCGCCGCCGGCTCGCTAGCGCTCGCCCACGCCTTCCACGCAGCGCAGCTGCGACGAGCGTGAGGTAGAATCTCGCCGCCACCCACCCTGAGCGGGCGTAGCTCAGTTGGTAGAGTAGGAGCTTCCCAAGCTCTTGGTCGCGGGTTCGAATCCCGTCGCCCGCTCCAAAATCCCTCGTACGACAAGCCGCGTTCAGTGAGCAAGTTAACCGCTCGCGGGGCACGCATTGCGGCACCGCACGAACGAGCAGCGCACGACTTTTGAGACAAGGAGTGTCTAGTCCCGTGTCTAGTTCGTGCTGCTGTTCCGCCCTACATCACTCTCATCTCTACCTCGATTGCCGTTTCGAACCACTCGCGCGCCGAGAGCGTTCATTGATTGATTCTCCGTTTCATGAAAAGCGAAGCAAACGAGCGCATCCCTGCAAGGGACGCCGCGAAGCTGATCGGCGTGAAGACGCAAACGCTCGCGAAGTGGCGGTGCTACGGGCGCGGTCCTGTTGGATGGCTGCGAATCTCCGCGACGCTCGTCACCTATCCGCGGCGCGAGGTCGAGCGCTTTCTCTCGCAGCGGTTACGCGATCGACGTCGCTCGTAGTTCGGGAGGTGTGCTGATGCGCATCCCCGGCTTCGAGTACGACAGCAAGCGCCGGCGCGTGAGGTTCGACGTCTACGTGCCCGGCAAGAAGGGGCGCGCGCGTCGACGACGTACGGTGGAGCACGTGACGCGCGATGAGGCGCTCGCTGCGTGGCGCGAGTTCCGCGCCTCCTGCGTGGAAGGCACACCCCGCGGCCCCCTCACGTTCCGCCAGTTCAACGAGTCCTACTACGATCTGATCGCCGCTGCGCTTCGTCCGAGTACGGTTAAGACGCAGCGGCACATCATGAAGAACCATCTCATACGGTTCTTCGGCGAAACGCTGCTCGAGGAGATCACGACGATCCGCGTCCTCGACTTCAAGACAGACATGCGGAACCGCGGGCTCTCCGCGGCCTATATCAACGATGCCGTCCGGCTCCTGAAAACGCTCCTCAACCAGGCGGTCGAGCGCGACGTGATCGCGCATTTCCCCATCCGGAAGCGCATACCGAAGGAAGCCGAGCGCAAACCGGAACTCGAGCTTGAAGCCGCGGAACGCGCGGCGTTTCTTCGAGCGTTCGATAATGCGGCCGCGTTCCACAAACTACTTGCCGAGCGTCGGAAGCTCGGTCCGGTACGCACCGGGAAGGGCTTCAAGAATGCTCGACGCTTCGGCGGAGGCATGCGTCCGAGAAGCGACGCCGCGAAGCTGTACTTCGCGCGCTTTCGTGAACTGCGGGATTTCTTCATCGTCGCCTTGGAGACCGGATTGCGGGTCTGGAGCGATCTCCGGAACTTGCGTTGGGCGGATGTCGATCTCGCGGGCGGAACGATCCGCGTCGCGACGAGAAAGACGGGCAACGAGGCGGTGATCGCGCTTTCCGGTGAATGCCGGAGAGCACTTTTCCGGTTCCGACGCGAACACGTAACGGATTTAGTTTTCGTCGATCAGGGTGGTAAGCGATTTTCGGAGAGCCGCATCCGCCGGTCGTTCCTCCTCGCAAAGACGCTCGCGGGAATCACCCGCCGGTTCCGACCGCACGACCTGCGCCACACGTTCGGTTGCCGCCTCGCAAGTCGCGGCGTGAGCCTTCAGCTGATTGCGCGCTCTCTCGGTCACACGTCGACGACGATGGCGGAGCGATACGCGAGGCCTTCCAAAGAAGCGATGCATGCGGTGGCAAAAGCGCTTGATGGCGATAGCCTGAGCTCGGCGCACACCGCTCATTCGGCGCGCATCGTTTCGAACCACTCGAGTTATCGCGCTGCGCGTCGCCGTACCGTCGTCCTTGCCCGCATGGTGCGGGCAAAACAGGAAAGGACGCGGTATGCAACAACTCTCAGCAATCCTCATCATCGTCTGTCTTTTGAGCACATGTAGTCCTACGAAGAACCGACAGGCGGCGCCGTCTCGCGTGAGCGCGGCGTCGCCAACGTCCGCGCTGTCGCCTTTGGTCGAGCACTCGGCATCGGCACTGTCGCCCATCCGAATCGCAGTTTTCGTCGATCAGTCGACCTCCATGGGATCGGCGCGGGTCGCGCCAGTTTCCGCGTCGGATTTCGCCATGGTCTACGATCGCGTCGCGGTCGCAGG
>DATKFO010000705.1:0-2807 GCA_035544355.1 Thermoanaerobaculia bacterium | reverse complement strand
GGTCGCCCACGAATCCGCGAGCTCGATTCCATCGGCGAGTGCACTGCGATCGCGGCTCGCGCGGGCCCAAAGTCCGAACGCGCCGTCGATGTGCAGCCACGCGCCTCGCTCGCGCGCGATCTCGCCGAGCTCGCGCAGCGGATCGAACGAGCCGGTGTTCACGTTGCCGGCCTGCGCGCAGATGATCGTCGGGCCGTCGAGCGTCGACAGCACGCGGCGCAGATCATCGGCGCGCATGCGGCCCTGCTCGTCGGTCGCGACTTTGTGCAGTCCGCGTGTGCCGATTCCGAGATAGCGGAGCGAGACGTGGATCGTGACGTGCGATTCTTCGCTGACCACGATGTTCACGCGCGGACAAGCGGCGATGCCTTCCTCCTCGACGTTGAACCCGGCGCGGCGCAGCACCGCGTGACGCGCCGCGGCGAGGCACGTGAAATTCGCCATCTGGCAGCCGGTGACGAAGCCGAGTCCCGACTCGCGCGGCAGATCGAGCAGATCGAGCAGCCACTCGCGCGCGACGTCTTCGAGCACGGAGACGACGGGCGACGTCGCGTACAGGCCGGGGTTCTGATCCCACGCGGACGTGATCCAGTCGGCGGCGAGCGACACGGGATAGGTGCCGCCGATGACGAAGCCGAAGTAGCGCGGCCCCGCGGTCGCGATCGCGCCGCGCTCGCCCTGCGCAGCGATGACGTCGAGGACGCGCGCCGCGTCTTCGCCGCCGTCGCTGAGCGGAACGTGCAGCGCGCGCAGGAGCTCGTCGCGCGTCGCGCGCGGGCCGACGTGGCGTTCGGGCAACTGGCGCAGAAATTCGGCGACGTGGGCGTGGGCAAGGTCGAGCAGTGCGTTACTCATGATGTAGAATGTATGCTATGTCAACTATGACAAGTCAAGTATGACAATCTGGTCACCAAAGCTAAACGCCTCGGCCGATCCGCTCTATCTTCGCATTGCTTCGGCGATCGAGCGCGACGTCGATGCCGGCCTCCTCGTCGCAGGCAGCCGTCTCCCGACGCATCGCGAGCTTGCGCGCATGCTCGACGTCACACCGGTGACGATCACGCGCGCATATGCGGAGGCCGCTCGGCGCGGACTCGTGGAGTCGGCGACGGGACGCGGGACGTTCGTGCGCAGCGCGCGGCGCGAGAGCGCGATCGCAAACGAGATCGATCTCGCGACGAACACGATCGCGGTGCCGTTTCCCGCGCCGTCGCACGCGATCGTGCAGCGCGCGATCGCCGCGCTGACGAATGCGCAGTACGGCGTCGGCAGCGGGAGCGAGCGGCATCGCGCAGCGGGTGCGGCGTGGATCGGCGACGTCGATGCGGATGACGTGGTCGTCACCGCGGGCACGCAGCACGCGCTGTTCTGCGCACTCGCCGCGACCACGCGGCCGGGCGACACCGTGCTCGCGGAGCACGTCACGTATCACGGCGTCAAAGCGGCTGCGGGTCTGCTCGATCTGCGCGTCGTGCCGCTCGCGCAGGATCGCTACGGCATCACGCCCGACGCGCTCGAGCGCGCGTGCCGCGGCCGCGCCACGAAGGTGCTGTACACGATTCCGTCGCTGCAGAATCCGACCGGCATCGTCATGCCCGCGAAGCGCCGGCGCGATCTCGCGCAGATCGCGGAAAAGTGCGGCGTCACGATCATCGAAGACGACATCTTCGGATTTCTCCTCGACGATCCGCCGCCCGCTTTCCGCACGCTCGCTCCCGATCGCACGCTCTTCGTCACAGGCCTCGGCAAATCGATGTCGCCCGGCATGCGCATCGGCTACGTCGCCCCGCCGCAATCACTCGCCGGCAAAGTGCAAAACGCCGTCGCGGCAAGCGCGCTCTTCGCGACGCCGATGCTCGCGGAGATCGCGGCGAGCTGGATCGAAGACGGAACTGCACTGCGCCTCGCCCGCCGCAAGCGCGAAGAGATCGCCGTTCGCTTCAACCTCGCGCGGCGCATCCTCGATCGCACCGGCACCGCCGATCCGCGCTCGCCGCATTTGTGGATCGAGCTGCCGCGCAAATGGAACGTCGACGCGTTCGTCGAAGAAGCGCGGCGGCGCGGCGTGCGCATCGCGCCGGCGTCCGCGTTCGCGATCGGCGAGGCGCCGCGCGCGATTCGCATTTGCATCGGAACTCCGTCAACGGCTGCAGAGCTCGAGCGCGCGCTGCGCGTCATCGCATCGATCGACGAAGAAGCACAGGAGACCATCGTTTGATCCGCATCAGCACCGACCGCACGCAGCTCGATCTCGAACTGATTCACCGATGGCTGTCAGGAGAGTCGTATTGGGCGACGGGGATTCCGCGGGAGCGCCTCGAGCGCGCGATCGCGAATTCATTTTGCTTCGGCGCGTTCGACGGCGATGCGCAGGTCGGCTTCGCGCGCGTGATCACCGATTACGCGACGTTCGCCTACATCGCCGACGTGTTCGTGATCGAGTCGCATCGCGGCCGCAGCGTGTCGAAACAGATCATGGAGGCCATTCGCACGCATCCCGAGTTGCAGGGGCTGCGGCGCTGGCACCTCTCCACGCGCGACGCGCACGGACTGTACGCGCAGTACGGATTTGTGCCGCTCGGGAGTCCCGAGCGGCACATGGAGATCCTGGCGAAAAATCCTTACTGCACGTTGACCGTGGCCAGCACGCTGTCGGTGAAGCAGCCCTGCGACGACGTGACGCGCACGAAGTAAGTGAACATGCCGCGCGTCCCGGTCGGCGGGCGATACGAGAACGTCGTCGCGCCGCTGATCAACGTGTTCGTCGAGCCGACGCGCTGGTACCACTGATACGTGCTCGCGCCGGT
>DATKFO010000704.1:0-5934 GCA_035544355.1 Thermoanaerobaculia bacterium | reverse complement strand
CGACGTGCAACCCGAGGTCATGATTCCGCTCGTCGGGACGGTGAAAGAACTCCAGCTCACGACCGAGATGACGCGGCGCATCGCGAAGGAAGTCATCGACAAGAACGGCGTCGAGATCAACTTCCTCGTCGGAACGATGATCGAGATCCCGCGCGCGGCGTTGATCGCCGACAAGCTCGGCGCCATCGCGGAGTTCTTCTCTTTCGGAACGAACGACCTCACGCAGATGACCTTCGGCTACTCGCGCGACGACGCGGGAAGTTTCCTGCCGGAGTACGTCGACAAGAAAATCCTCCCCAAGGATCCGTTCGAATCGATCGACCAGGAAGGCGTCGGCCAGCTCGTGCGCACCGGCACCGAGCGCGGACGCGCAGCGAACGCGAACTTGAAGGTCGGCGTGTGCGGCGAGCACGGCGGCGATCCGGACTCCATCCGCTTCTTCCGCGGCTGCGCCCTCAACTACGTTTCGTGCTCCCCGTACCGCGTGCCGGTCGCGCGATTGGCGGCCGCACAGGCGGAGCTGGAGCAGAAGGCGTACGAAGGGTGATGCAGTTCGAGCTCCGCCCGGGATCGCGGATCCCGACGTTCGGATCGCGAATCCCAATTTCGGATCCCGATCCCAACGTTCGGATTCGCTGAACCCAATTTTCGGGTTCGCTGAACCCAATTTCGGATTCGCTGAGCTCAATTTGGGGTTCGCGAAGCTCAATTTCGGGTTCGCGGACCTCAATTTCGGGTTCGCGTAGCTCAGTTTCGGATCGCGGATCCCAATTGGGGATCGCCGATCTCGACGTTCGGATCGCGGATCCCAGTTTCGGATCGTCGATCTCAATTTCAGGTTCGCTGATCCCAATTTCAGGTTCGCGGACCTCAATTTCAGGTTCGCGGACCTCAATTTCGGGTTCGCGAACCTCAATTTCGGGTTCGCTGATCCCAATTTCGGGTTCGCGAAGCTCAATTTCGGATCGCGGATCCCAACGTTCGGATCGCCGATCTCAATGTTCGGATCGCCAATCTCAATTTCGGGTCGTGGATCCCAATTTCGGGTCGGCTGATCCCAATTTTGGGTTCGCGGATCCCAACGTTCGGATCGCCATGGTCCGGATTCCGGTCTCGCGCAACTGCGTGACCGCGCAACCTCGCAACCCGAATCCCGCAAGTGATCCAAATCACTTTTCACGCAGAACTCACGCTCCCACTCACACGCCCCTCACGAACACGCATTGACAGTCAGTGATCGCGGACAGAGAATCCTGCACAGAAAGCAAACGCAGCGCGGTACTCGATACCAACACTGAGGGGCGTAACGCCCCTCGTTGCGTTTCAGGAGGATTGGCGAAGCGACGACGAAACAACGGATCGATTAGCCGGTCTTGAACCGAACAAAGGGGCGTAACGCCCCTTTTTCCTTTTCAGGGGATTTCCTCAAAACCCAACGATTTTTTCGCGGCCCCTGGGCCGCCTTGGGAGAGGTGTGTCGATGCACAGACGCGGGAGAGCGAACGAGCGCGGAGCGGCGATGGTGGTCGTGATTTTCGCGACTACGCTGATGCTCCTTTTGCTCATGACGGCGCTGGTCCTGACGCGCATGTCGGGACGCGCCGTCGCGCGCCAGCTCGCGTATCAGGGGCAGGCGCACAACGCCGCCGCTGCAGGACTCACCGAAGCGCTCTCGTGGTTCGTGCATCAGCGCAAGCAGCCGGTGACGGCGTTCGATCCGAAGCTCGATCCGAACGGCGTCTGCCCGCACACACCGAAGCACGTTCCGACCGTCAACGAAAGCGACGATCCGGCGATCGGCATCGTGCGCGACTACGAGATCATGGCCAGCGGCCGCGTGCGCGGACGCTACGAAGTGCGCCGCAGCGCCGTCGCCGACGTGAGCACGCGCCGCGGCAAAACGCAGGCCGGCACGATCTGGAGCATCGAGTCGCTCGGCATCGTCTACGTGCGCAACAACACGACCGATGCGCCGGGCACCGGCAACAACACGATCCTCGCGCGCCGCACGATGCGCACGGAGATCCAGCGCCTCGGCATCCAGCTCCCCGCAAACGCAGCGCTCAACGTCAGCCAGGGACGCAACGTCAACATTCAGAAGCAGGGACGCGTGCAGGGCGGCTCGAGCGGCATCGGCCTCGCGTTCCCGTCCTCGACAGGCACGCCGACGATCAAGGGCACGGTCACCGGCAGCCCGCCGCAGAATCCGTCGACGAATCCGTTCCCGCTGAAAGACGTCTTCGCCGTCAGCCAGCAGGAGCTCATCGCGATGGCGGATCTCGTCGTCGCCGACGAGCGCGATCTTCCCGATCCGTTGCCGAACATGGCGCTCATCGTCATCACCGGCAGCGCGCAGTTCAACGGACAGCGCAAGCTGAACGGCAGCGGCATTCTCGTCGTCCTCGGCAACCTGAATCTCAACGCGCAATCCGACCCGTTCTTCAACGGGCTGATCTGGGTCGGCGGCAATCTGATCGTCAATCCGCCCGCGAACATCAACGGCTCGGTGATCGTGAACGGCAACGTGCAGCTCACCGGCGGCAACGAGGTCTCGGAGATTGATTACGACCCGACGATCCTCGATCAGATCCGTCAGCAGAAGGGCAACTACCTCGCCAGCCGCAGCCCGTGGGTCGTGGGAGGAGGGAGCTGATGCGCACGCGCGAACGCGGAATGACGCTGGCCGAGGCAGTGGTGGCGATCGGGATCGTGGGCGTGATCATCGCGATGTCCACCACGATGCTGACGACGGTGTATCGCGGCACACAGGACAACATCAACAAACAATTCGCGACGCAAAAAGCGGTGTCGATGCTCGAAGAGCTGCGCGGCCTGATCCAAACGCAGGACGGCGGCAGCGCGAACGTGCTCGACGACTACGACAACGGCACCACGAACTCGACGATCCTGACGACGCAGCGCACGGTGTCTGCCGCCGATGATCCCGCGAGCGGCAACACGCGCCTCGGCGACAAATGGCTCTACGAGCGCCGCGTCACCGTGCAGAAGGTGAAAGGCGCGAACGACCTCCGCCTCGTCAACGTGAAGGTGTTCATCAACGAGGCTTCGGGACAACGCCAGCTCGCGGAAGTCGCGAGCGTGCTCACCACCATCGGCCAGGACATGCCGCCGACGCAGGTCTACGACATCTACCTCATCGCGATCGAGAACGTGCCGGGATGGTGGCTCTACATGCAGAACGTCGTGCCGTTCGTCGACAGCGCGATGCAGGACCTCGAGTCGCGCCATCCGGGACTCGTGTTCCGCAAGCACTGGATCCGCAAGCTCTCGTACGGACGCGATCCGCTGTACACGCCGTACATCAACCGCAACTCCGACTCGAATTCGCGCATCGACTCGGTCTACTTCTATCCCGGCACGATGCCCACAGGCTCCGCGGTCGAGACGTACTACCCGCCCGATTTCTTCAACGCGCGCGTCAAGATCGACACCGACATCCAGAACGATTTCGACGAGACCGAGAACCCGATTCCGTACGCGCTCGCCGATCAATACAACAACGGCATGCGCTATCCCGACGAGCTGACGACGTTCCAGGCTCGCGTCGCCGCCGGTCTCGAAGATCCGACCGCGCCGACGTTCCGGCTGCTGCTCGACGACATGTACATGCATCCGTCGGACTACCGGAACGCGATCATCATCAACCTGCACGGCGAGCTCTTCCCGTTCCCGCCCGTGCGGAACTACTCCGATGCGGCGAAGGATCCGTCCCGGTGGCCGTACGTCCGTGCGGTCACCCACCCGGAAAAGCTGGTCTACAGCAACGGCGATCCGGTGAAGCTGCGCGTTTACGCGTATCACACGCGCCCGTCGAATCCCGGCTCGATTCCCGACTGGCTCGGCAAGGGCGCCGGCCTCACACCGATCACCATCACGTTGAAAGACATTCAGTGGACTCCGCTCGCGCCCGCGATTCAGTCGGTCAGCGGCGGCGTCGATCAGAACAACGACACCAAACCGGACAACTACGCATTTCAGCAAGCCAGCATTACGCCGTCAGGGACTTCGGCGCCGGCGAGCATGTGGTGGACCTCCCGCGTGGATGGTAACGACACCATCATCTCTCTCTACAACACGCCGCTCAAAGCACCATGTGTGTCGGCGCCGAATCCCTGCGATAAAGGTGGTCTCAGCAACACGTTCAAGCTTTACGGACTCGAGTACATCCCGTCGCCCGTCGAGAATCTGCCAAGCGGCGCCGCGCCGCAGCCGTTCCAGACGAATCTCGCGTCGGCGGGCGATTTCGCGAAGAACACCGCGCGCTGGGTGATCACGATTCCGGTCGACGTCCTGCGCAACGATCGCATCCTCACGTTCGAGACGCGCATCGGCGCCGACGTCACGACCGGCGTGCTGTTCCCCGAGTCGAACGGTCCGCTGAATCTCTCGCGCACGTACGCGTGGCGCGGCACGGATCTGTGGGTGTACGGCGACGCGACGAACGATCCGAATCTGCCGATCACCGAGCACTTCCAATTGCTCGGCGACCCGCGCCACTGCCCCTACTCCGACGTCAAGTCGCCACACCTCGGATCAGGCCGCGCGAGAGAGAACGCAGTCGGCATGGGCTACAACCGCTACTTCGATGACTTCCACTCGGCAGCGACGAATGCCGCGGCATCGTGGCCCGGCTTTGCGTACGACGCGCCTGCGGGCAGCGGCACGTGGTACGGCATCAAGAACAACACGAGCGACACGACGAACAACAACGACGGCTGGGACAGCCGCTCGGGACTGCTCGAGATCGACGTCTCCCGCATCTACCAGGTGCTGCGCTCCGTCGTCACGCGCACGCACGCCGTCTACACGACGATGACCGGCTTCTCGTACTACTACGTCGGCATCGGCGGCGAGATCGGCTACGACGACGCGAACCAGTTCCCGAACAGCATCCCGGTCTCGTCGCGTCCGTTCGACGGCTCGAACGGCACGCGCTTCGAGCAATCGATCACCGACGCGAATATCAACAGCCAGACCGGCGGCGTGAAGTACATCCGCGAAAACGAGAACGTCGCGAATTACTGGTGGTCGATGTCGTGGCTCGGCGAGCTCTTTCCCGATTCCGCGTGGACGCAGTGGCGGGACAACGGAAATCTCGCGACCGGCACCGGCGCCGGCAACTTCATTCGCGTGCTGCGCGGCTCGATCAACTCGAACCTCCCCGCAGGCACCGTGCTGCTCAACACCGTGCGCCGCCCGCAGGAAGAAGGAAGCGCCGCGTTCTTCTGGGCGGGCAACAAGAACTCGACGTTCCATCATCGCTATCAGGACGGCTCGACGGGAGCGCTCGACACCGCCGGCACCGCGATCAAGAACACATACAAAGTACCGCTCGCCGATTCCATCTCGAACAACCGGCCGTTCGACATCACCGTCGACGACACGGCGATGAATCCCGATCACTTCCTGCAGTCGGTCTACGGACCGGCGACGACGCTGCGCAAGGAAGCGTTCTTCTACAAACACTCGACGAACATTCCGGGCAGCAACCTGCTGTCGATGAAGAACGGCAACGACACCGCGTTCGTGGTCGTCAACGGACTCTCGCCCGTCGGCGACTCCGGCATCGCGTTCATCTCGCGCTGGTCATTCCTCAGCCTCGTGCAGAGCTTCTTCGAGAGCGGCTTGTACAGCAACGGCGGCAAGCTCGATCCGTCGCGCGTGCGCGAAGTGCCGCGCATCACGATCACGTCGCCGAACGATCAGCTCGACATCAACGATCCCTCGACGCTGCGCATCACGTGGTCGATGGAGTGGAAGCGCTGGGACGGGCTTTCGTATACGCCCGGATATGCGGCGAACTTCGTGGAAGACACGACCGTGCGCTACGCGACGATCTACAGCCGCGACAACGGACGCACGTGGCTGCACATGAAAGACGACGCGCTCGCGATCCCCGGAGTCAGGCCCACG
>DATKFO010000703.1:0-4265 GCA_035544355.1 Thermoanaerobaculia bacterium | reverse complement strand
GTGCGGTGATAGACGTCGATGTAGTTCACACCGATCGCCTCGAGCCGCACGAGCACCTCGCCCGCGCCGGGTTTCGGTTGTTCGACATCGACATACTGCAGCGCTTCGAGGCCGCCGGGTGTTGCTACGCGTACAGCTTTCATCTCAACTCCCAATCACAACGCTTCCTGAATCCCCCGCTTCACCTCGCGAACCCTCTTCTCATCGCGTTTGTAGAACGTCCACTGCCGGATGCGTTTCGCGCGAATGAGGCCCGCCTGCAGGAGGACACGCAGGTGCTCGCTCGCCGTCGGCTGCGTGACGCCGAGCTTTTCGGCGATGAACACGCCGCACACGCCGTCGCGGACCAGATCGCCGTAGACCTGCGGCGGAAAATGCGCGCGCGGCTTCTTCAGCCACTCCAGGATCTGTAACCGTTTCTCGTTCGCGAGCGCCTTGACCACTTCGACGGTGAGCATATAAGCTAATTTGCCAACTGGCTAAGTCTATGTCAAGCGTCGATCGCAAAACAATCTCCGCCGCCCACGACCTCATCCGCCCCTACATCCGCGCCACGCCCGTCGTCGAGACCTCCGGCGACGACTTCGGCCTGCCCGGCGTCTCGCTCGTGTTCAAGCTCGAGAGCCTGCAATACGCGGGCTCGTTCAAAGCACGCGGCGCGATCACGAACCTCCTGATGCGCGACGTGCCGCCCGCGGGCGTCGTGGCCGCGTCGGGCGGCAATCACGGCGCCGCCGTCGCGTGGGCCGCGCAACGCCGCGGCGTCCGCGCCACGATCTTCGTGCCGACCGTCTCCGCCGCCGCGAAAGTCGCGCGCATCCGCAGCTACGGCGCCGAGCTCGTGATCACCGGCGATCGCTACGACGACGCACGCATCGCGAGCGAAGCGTTCGCTGATGAATCGGGCGGGATGCGCATTCATCCGTTCGATCAGCTCGAAACGCTGCGCGGCGCCGGCACCGTCGCGCTCGAGCTGCACGCGCAGGCGCCGAAACTCGACTCGCTGCTCGTCGGTGTCGGCGGTGGAGGACTGATCGGGGGCATCGCCGCGTGGTACGCAGGCGACGTGAACTTGATCGGCGTTGAGCCCTTCGAAGCACCGACGCTCACGAACGCACTCGCCGCGGGACATCCTGTCGACGCGCCCGCAGGCGGCGTCGCCGCCGACTCGCTCGCGCCGAAACGCGTCGGCGCGATGATGTTCCCGTTCGCGCAGCGCTTCGTGCGCGAAGTCCTCCTCGTCACCGACGACGAGATTCGCGCCGCGCAGAACGCGCTCTGGGAGAAACTGCGCATCGCCGCCGAGCCGGGCGGCGCCGCCGCATTCGCCGCATTGCTCGCACATCGTTATGCTCCGAAGGAAGGCGAGCGCATCGGCGTGCTCGTCTGTGGCGCGAACACCGAATGGAGACCGTGATGATCTACGACAAACTCACATCCCTCGGCATCGTCCTGCCCAACCTCCCGCCGCCCGTCGCGAAATTCGTCCCGACCGTGCGCAGCGGAAACCTCATCTTCGTTTCGGGACACATCTCGAAACGCTGCGGCAAGCTCGGCGACGACGTCACCGTCGCCGAAGGACAGCAGGCCGCGCGCGAAGTCGCGATCGATCTGATCGCGCGACTACACACGGTGAGCGGCGATCTCACTAAGATCTCGCGCATCGTCAAGCTGCTCGTGCTCGTCAACGCAACGCCGGCGTTCACCGAAGCGCACCTCGTCGCGAACGGCGCGTCCGAGCTGATCGGCGAAGTCTTCGGCGACGCCGGCGCACACGCGCGATCGGCATTCGGCGTCGCGCAGATTCCATTTGGCGCGTGCGTGGAGATCGAGTTGATCGCAGAATTGCGATCGTGAGCCACGACGACGACGTCCGCGATCTCGCCCGCCTCGGCTACGCCCAACAGTTGCTGCGCGAGATGGGCGGCTTCTCGAACTTCGCCGTCTCGTTCTCGATCATCTCCATTCTCACCGGCGCCGTGCTGCTGTTCGGCTACGGCCTCAAATTCGCGGGACCGATCGTCAACTCCGCCGGCTGGCCGCTCGTCAGCATCCTGACGCTCGCCGTCGCGGCGTCGATGGCAGAGATCGCATCCGCGTATCCGACCGCCGGCGGCCTCTATTTCTGGGCGTTCAAGCTCGGCGGCAAGACGTGGGCGTGGACGACGGCGTGGCTGAACATGATCGGACAGGTGACGATCACCGCCGGCATCAACGTCGCCGCCGCGATCTACCTGATCGGCGCCTTCACGCACGACGTGCGCTACACGAACTGGTACTTCCAGCTCTTCGTGATGGTGCTGATCCTCGTGCCGCAAATCGTGATCAACGTGTGGGGCGTGCGCCTCACCGCGCGGCTCTCCGATCTCAGCGTGTGGTGGCACATCGGCGGCGTGTTGCTGATTGCGATCGCACTCGCATTCTTCGGACGCCATCACAACTCGCTTGCATTTCTCTTCTCCTATCAACCGGTCGCCGCGCACGTCGCGCCGACGCTGACGATCGGCGAAGCGACGATTGCGTCGCCGCTATTTCGCTTCGTGCCCGGACTCGCATCGCTGTATGCCGCGGCGCCGCCGCTCCTGCTGTTCGTGCTCGCGCTGCTGCAAGCGCAGTGGACCTACACCGGCTACGACGCCTCGGCACACATGGCCGAAGAAACCGTGATGGCACGCAAGAACAGCGCGTGGGGCATCGTGCTGTCGGTCGGCGTCTCCGCGATCGTGGGCTACGTGATGCTGATGATCCTGACGTGGTGCATCCCGCACGGCGACGTCGCCGCGACCGCGAACGATCCGTATCCCGTGCTCTACATCGTCGCGAACAACCTCACGCCGCTGCTCGCAAACACGATCGCGATCGTGATCGGCGTCGCGATGTGGCTGTGCGGCGTCGCGTCCGTCACATCGATGGGCCGCATGTGGTACGCCTTCGCGCGCGACGACGGCATCCCAGGCTCACGCTGGCTCAAGCGCGTTGGCGGCACCCATCACACGCCGGTCATCGCGATTCTCGTCACGTCCGCGCTGAGCGTCGCAATCTGCCTCTACGCCTCGGCATTCTTCGTCATCACCTCCATCAGCACGATCTGCCTCTACCTCGCATACGGAATCCCGATCTACCTCAACCTCCGCAATCGCCTTCGCGGCCGCGGCACGTTCATGACGAAAACCCTCGCACCGTGGTCGCTCGGAAAATGGTCGGCAGCGATCAACGCGATCGCGATCCTCTGGATCGTAATCATCACCATCATGTTCATGCTCCCGCCGAACGAGCTCGTCCTCTGGACGATGATCGCCGTCGCAATCGCACTCACGTTTTATTGGCGCGTCTCGATGCGTGCGCGATTCGTAGGACCGCCAGCCGCGTAAAATCGCACGATGGTCAGCTACTTTTCTGCCGAGGTGTTTCGCTTCCTTCGCGAGCTGCGCGAGAACAACGATCGCGAGTGGTTCGCGGCGAACAAGGAGCGGTACGAGAAGAAGGTTCGCGATCCGATTCTGCACTTCATCAGCGACGTCGGGCCGCGGTTGCAGAAGATCAGCGGCGCGATCGTTGCGGATCCGCGTCCGAGCGGCGGGTCGCTGTTTCGGATTTATCGCGACACGCGTTTCTCGAAGGACAAATCCCCGTACAAGACCCACCTCGGCGCGCACTTTTTCCACGAGAGCGCGAAGAAGGCGCCGAGCGTTCCCGGCTTCTACCTGCACATCGCGCCGGGCGAGTCGTTCATCGCCGCGGGCATCTGGCATCCCGAGCCGGCCGCGCTCACGGCCGTGCGGGATGCGATCGCGCGCGGCTCCGATGAATGGAAAGCGCTGCGCAAAACGAAATTGCCGATCGAAGGCGAATCGCTCAAACGCCCACCGCGCGGCTACGCGCCCGATCATCCCGAGATCGAGAATCTCAAGCGCACGGACTTCGTGACCTCGGTGCGCGTGTCCGACAAAGAAATGTGCAGCGATGCGTTCCTCGGCAACTTCGTCGCGGAGTGCAAGCGGATGGCGCCGCTCGTGAAGTTTGTGACGGCTTCGCTAGGACTGAAGTGGTAAGCACGATTTCCGTGGTTGGCGGGCCGCCTGGAGAGGCGGCCCTACGTCTGTCAGACGTAGGACGAGCTCTCAGCTTGTCCGGTTTCCGCCGCGAGTGGCGGGCTGATTTCGCGCTGCGTAAGCACGATTTCCGTGGATGGCGGGCCGCCTGGAGAGGCGGCCCTACGTTTGTCAGACGTAGGACGAGCTCTTAGCTTGTCCGGTTTCCGCCGC
>DATKFO010000702.1:0-4250 GCA_035544355.1 Thermoanaerobaculia bacterium | reverse complement strand
CAACGGACGCCTCTTCGCGCGCGGCTCTTCCGACGACAAAGCCGGCATCGTCGCGTTCGTCGCGGCAGTCGCATCGTGGCTCGCGAGCAGCGGCGAGCTTCCGTGCAACATCAAGCTCTTCATCGAAGGCGAAGAAGAAATCGGCTCGCCGAATCTGCACAAGTTTCTCGAAAAATACGGCGAGCAACTGCGCGCCGATTGCGTCGTCCTCGCCGACTCGCCGAACTTCGACACCGGCATCCCCGCGCTGACGTACCGCCTGCGCGGCATGTGCAGCGTCGACGTCGAAGTGCGCTGCCTCGAGCGGCCGCTGCACAGCGGACGCGGCGCCGGCGTCGTTCCCGATGCCGTCGCGATCCTCTGCAAACTGCTCTCGTCGCTGCGCCTCGACGAATCGGACGTCGCGACGCTGAGCGATGAAGAACGCAACGCGCTCGCAGCGCTGCCGTTCGATGCGAATCGCCTCCGCCGCGACGCCGCGATGCTCGACGGCGTCAGGCTGCTCATCAACGAAGCGCTCCCCGAACATCTTTGGACGCGCCCCGCGATCACGATCACCGCGCTCGAAGCGCGTCCGGTGAAAGGCGCGGTCAATCAGATCATCGACTCCGCGCGCGCACGCATCTCGATCCGCACCGTCCCGAACATGGACTCACGCGCGACCGGCGAAACAATCGTCAAGCAGTTGACCAACGAGCCGCCGTCGCACGCGCACGTCACCGCGCGCATCGTCGCCCACGCGCCGTGGTGGCGCACCGACGCGATCGGTCCCGCATTCGACGCCGCGCGACGCGCACTCGCGCGTGGCTACGGACTCGAGCCCGTGATGCAAGGCACCGGCGGCACGATCGCCTTCGTCCGCACGTTCGCCGACGCCTTCGACAACCTCCCACTGATCCTCCTCGGCGTCGAAGACCCGCCCTGCAACGCGCACTCCGAAGACGAGAGCCTGTCGCTCGATGATTGGGAGAAGTGCGCAAAGTCGGCGATCTATTTGTTTGAAGAAGTGCCTGGTGATCGGTGATCAGTGATCGCGGAGGTGCCGGCAGTCGATGAACCACCTCGATCACCGAGCACCGACAACCGATCACGTGACGCTCCGTGCGCTCGTCCTCTATTTCGCGCGATTGGGCACCACCGGCTTCGGCGGACCGATCGCGCTCGCGGGCGCGATGCAGCGCGATCTCGTCGATGAGCGCGGCTGGTTCACGCGCGACGAATATCTGCGCGGCCTTGCACTTGCGCAGCTCGCGCCCGGACCGCTCGCCGCGCAGCTCGCGATCTACCTTGGCTGGGCGCGCGGAGGAGTCCTCGGCGCGACGCTCGTCGGCCTCGCGTTCGTGCTGCCGTCGCTCTTGATGGTGCTCGCACTTTCCGCGCTCTACGTTCGCTTCGCCGCTGTCTCGTCGTTCATCGCAGGCGCGTTCTACGGCATCGGCGCGGCGGTCATCGCCGTCATCACACGCAGCGCCTACAAACTCGTGAAGATGACGCTCGCGCGCGACGAATTTCTCTGGGCGATCTTCATCGTCAACGCGATCGCAACCGCGATCACCGAGCGCGAGCTGCTCACACTCATCGTCGCATCGGGACTGATCATCGTCGCGATTCGCGTCGCCGATCGACGACGCGCCACCGCCGCATCGACGCTGCTCGCACAGATCTTCTGGTTCTTCGCGAAAGCCGGCGCGTTCGTGTTCGGCAGCGGACTGGCGATCGTGCCGTTTCTCTACGGCGGCGTCGTCGAGCAATACCACTGGCTCAACGATCGCCAATTCCTCGACGCCGTCGCGGTCGCGATGATCACGCCCGGCCCCGTCGTCATCACCGTCGCGTTCATCGGCTACCTCGTCGCGGGCGTGCCGGGCGCGCTCGTCGCAGCACTCGGCGTGTTCGCGCCCTGCTACCTCTTCGTGATCATTCCCGCGCCGTATTACCACCGCATCGCCGAGAACAAAACCATCCGCGCATTCGTCGACGGCGTCACTGCCGCAGCAACAGGAGCGATCGCGGGCGCCGCCTTCGTCCTCGGCAAACGCGCGCTCATCGACATCACCGCGATCGCGATCGCACTCGTCACGCTCCTCGTGATGATGCGCTTCAAGCGCGTACCGGAACCCGTCGTGATCCTCGCAGCAGGAGCGCTCGGTTTGTTGTTGTCGTAGGATTCGCGCCGCGAAAGGAGACTCTCGTGACCCGAATTCTCGCAACCGCCGCGCTCGTCGGCATGCTCGCAACCCCCGCCTTCGCGCAGCAGCACCAGAAACTCGAAGAAGAGCTGATCGCGAAATATGGCGACGCGCAGCGCGCGCGCATTCAGCGCGGCATCCGCCAGGTCAACGATTTCTGGCGCGCCAGCGACGGCGATGCCGCCGCGTTCGACGAGTTCGTGCGCACGAATTTTGCCGGCGATGTGCAGACGCTCGACGCGATGTTCAATCGCTTCCAGTTTCTCCTCGAATCGCTCGACGGCCACATGGCGGAGATCGGCCGCGACTTCCGCTGGCAATCCGATCTCGACCTCGGCACGATCTATCCGTTCGACGAAACCACGGCCGCGTACGATCCGTCCGCGCACGTCAACGACGATTTCTTCGAGAACAAACTCGCGTTCGTCGTGCTCCTCAACTTTCCGCTCACGACGCTCGAGCAGCGGCTCACCGACGGCGAGAAATGGTCGCGCCGCGAGTGGGCCGAGGCTGCGCTGGGGCTGCGGTTCTCGAAGCGCATTCCTTCCGAGGTCAATCTCGCGGTGAGCAAAGCGTCCGCGGATGCTTCGCAATACGTCGCGACGTACAACATCTGGATGCATCACCTGCTGGACGACAAAGGCGCGCGCCTGTTTCCCACCGGCATGCGCCTGCTCGAGCATTGGAACCTGCGCGACGAGATCAAAGGCAATTACAGCCTCGATCCGAAAGTCGGGTTGCCGAAGCAGCGAATGATCCAGCGCGTCATGGAGCGCATCGTCGACCATTCGATCCCCGAGACCGTGATCGACAACCCGAACGTCGATTGGAATCCGTACACGAACGAAGTCAGACCTGCAGCGGAAAAAGACGGGGATCACAAATCAGAGCACAAACAGACGACTGCATCGCGTTATGCGGCGATTCTCGACACGTTCCACGCGTCGAAGCTCGTCGATCCGTATTCGCCCACTGCGCCGACGCACATCCAGCGCAGCTTTGACGAAGGCCGGCAGATTCCTGAAGCGCGCGTACGCGCAATGCTCGAAGAAATCCTCTCGTCGCCGCTCGTGCCGAAAGTCGCGAAAGTCATCGAGAAACGTCTCGGCCGGTCATTGGAGCCGTTCGACATCTGGTACAACGGCTTCCGCTCGAACGGACGCTACAGTGAAGCGGAGCTCGACGCCATTACGCGCAAGCGCTATCCGACGCCGCAGGCTTACAAAGCCGACATGGCAAATCTGCTCGTGAAGCTCGGCTTCACGAAAGAGCGCGCCGACTATCTCGCGGCCAACATCGAAGTCGATCCCGCACGCGGCTCCGGCCACGCATTGCCCGCGTCGCGGCGCGGCGATAATCCCCATCTGCGCACGCGCGTCGGCAAAGACGGGATGGATTACAAGGGCTTCAACATCGCCATCCACGAGAACGGCCACAACGTCGAGCAGGTCTTCTCATTGAAGACGATCGACTACTACACGCTCGCCGGCGTTCCCAATACCGCATTCACCGAAGCGCTTGCCTTCGTCTTTCAGGCCAAAGACCTCGAGCTTCTCGGACTCGCATCGCCCACCGCAGAATCGCGGGCATTCCAGACACTCAATGATTTCTGGGGCACCTACGAAATCGCCGGCGTCGCACTCGTCGACACGGAAATGTGGCACTGGATGTACGACCATCCCGACGCGACGCCCGAACAATTGCGCGACGCCGTCGTGCAGATCTCGAAGAATCTCTGGAACAAGTACTACGCTCCAATCTTCAAGAAGCGCGACGTCGTGCTCCTCGGCATCTACGCGCACATGGTCAACAACTTCCTCTATCTCCCCAATTATCCGATCGGCCACCTGATCGCACACCAGATCGAAGAGCAGATGGAAAAAGCAGGAAACATCGGCAGCGAATTCGAGCGCATGGCCCGCTACGGCAGCGTCGCACCCGATCTCTGGATGAAGAACGCGACCGGAGCGCCGGTGGGAGCGGCAGCACTGCTGCGCTCGACCGAACACGCACTCACGGTGATCAAGTAGTAGGGGCGGCCTGCGGCCGCCCGAACCCTAG
>DATKFO010000701.1:0-3539 GCA_035544355.1 Thermoanaerobaculia bacterium | reverse complement strand
ACGGGTATTCGTTGATCCAATGAAAGCCGCGGGACGTCAGGAGGAAGTGCGGGATGGGCTCGCGATGCGCGACGATGTGGATCGGCTGGCCGCCCCACGTGCCGTCGAGGACAAGCGTGTGGTCGTCCGGCTGCGCGTAGGTCACGCGTCCTTTCCACGTGGGATCGTCACGTTTCGTCACGCCGATCGCGTTCTGCGTGGCGTACGCGGTCCAGAGACGGCGGCGCGAGTTGCCGTCGAGCATCACGCCCATCCAGCCTTTGTTGTCGAACACGATGCGCGACCACTGCAGCGATTCGCCGGTGCTCGCGCTCTTGTCGATCGCCCAGATTCCATAGATCTGCGGGCGTTCCGCGACGCTGTTGTAGCGCCTGGAGAATGTGAGTGTTTGCTGGAAGCCGGTGACGACGACGTAGGCGACGATCAGCGTGCGCACGACGACGCCCAGCACGACCGTCCAGCGCCAGCGCGTCAGACGCGGCAGCGGCGCGGGTGCGATCGGGCGATGCAGCACGAAGAAATCGACGAGGCGCTTCGCATCGGGCAGCGCGATGATCAACGCCATCAGCAGCAGATGCGATGAGTAGAGCTTCACCGGCACGTCGTACGCGAAATTGAGCACGGCGACGTTGAGCATCACGGCTGCGGAGATGAGGGCGCCGAGGAGGGAGGTGCGGCGCGTCGTCAGGAGCAGACCGCCGGTGAGCTCGCCGGCGCCGCCGAAGAAACTGTAGACGCGCGACGCGCCCATGAACGTCCAGAGCAGTCCCATCGGCGATGAATCGCCGTACGTTTGCAGCAGCCGGTCGAGCGTCGGCGCGGGAAACTGCGACGGCACCACCTTCGCGATGCCGTACCGGACCATCGCGGCCGCGAGCGAAAAGCGGAGCAGCATGCGGAACAGCACGTACGCGCGGTCGTAGCGCGTGCGCTTTCGATCGATCACGCTCCACGCGATCGTGATCAGCAGCGCGAGCGCGGCGAAGACGATCAGCTGGACGAAGTTGTATGTGGTGTCGCCGCTGCCGTTCGGCTTCACCGCGGCGTCGGCGCCGATCCACTTCGCGACGAGCTGCACCGGCGTGTCCCAGATGTTGAAGAAGAAGCCGGTGAAGTCGAACGGGAATGGGAACGTGTAGAGGAAGAAGTATGCAAACGCGAAGCGGAAGAGGATGCGCTTCGCGAGCGGCCACGATTCGGGTGCCGGTGGCACGTCGATGACGACTGCGGGCTGCTGAAGCTCAGGCAAGCTTGACGCAGACATTCGAAGAGTTTATCCCGAGCGCAGCGAGGGATCTGCGGCGGCTTCTATGCGGTGCCGCCGTAGATCCCTCCGCGTCGCAAGCGACGCGTTCGGGATGAAGTCCTACAGCTTGACGCAGACATTCTTCGCCTCCGTGAAGAACCGCAGCGATTCGAATCCGCCTTCGCGGCCGACGCCGCTTTCTTTCATGCCGCCGAACGGGACGCGCAGGTCGCGCAGCAGCCAGCAGTTGATCCAGACGGTGCCGCTGTCGATCGCTGCGGCGACGCGATGCGCGCGTTGCAGGTCGCGCGTCCATAGAGTCGCGGAGAGCCCGTAGCGCGTGGAGTTCGCGAACGCAATTGCATCGGCTTCGCTGTCGAACGGCGTGATGGTCACGACGGGGCCGAAGATTTCTTCCTGCACCACGCGACAGTCGGTGCTGAGGCCTGTGATCACGGTTGGCTCGATGAAGAAGCCGGCACGATCGACGCGATGGCCGCCGGTGACGATGGTGCCGCCTTCCTGTTTCGCGAGCTCGATGTAGCCGGTAACTTTCGCGAGATGCGCTTCGCTGATCAACGCGCCGACGTCGGTCGACTCGTCGGAGGGATCGCCGATGCGCAATTTCTTCGTCGCCGCGGCGAAGCGCTCGACAAATTCATCGTGGATCGCGCGCTCGACGAAGATGCGTGAGCCGCACAGACAGATCTCGCCCTGATTCGCGAAGCTCGACTGGATCGACGTCGCGATGGCCTGCTCGAGATCGGCGTCGGCGAAGATGACGTTCGGATTTTTTCCTCCGAGCTCGAGCGACAGTTTCTTGAACAGCGGCGCGGCGGATGCGGCGACTTTCGCGCCGGTGATCGTGCCGCCGGTGAACGAGATCAGCGGCACATCGGGATGCTCGCAAATCGCGGCGCCGGCCTTCGCGCCGTAGCCGTGCACGATGTTGATCACGCCGGGCGGGATGCCTGCTTCGAGCGAGAGCTCGGCGAGACGATGCGCGGTGAGCGGCGTCAGCTCGGAAGGCTTCGCGACGCACGTGTTGCCCGACGCGATCGCCGGCGCGATTTTCCACGACAGCAAGTACAGCGGCAGATTCCACGGCGAGATCAGTCCCGCCACACCGAGCGGATGCCGCAGCGTGTAGTTCAGCGCGGCCGCATCGGTCACATGCGCTTCGCTCGCGTCGTGCAGGATCGCGGTCGCGAAGAATCGGAAATTCGCGACCGCGCGCGGAATGTCGAGGCGCCGCGCGAGTGAGACGGTCTTGCCGTTGTCGAGACTCTCGATTCTTGCGAGGTTGTCGAGGTTTTGTTCGATGACATCCGCAAGCTTCAGCAGCAATCGCGAGCGCTCATTTGCTGGTGTGCGCGACCATGAAGGAAACGCGTTCTTCGCAGCGCGCACGGCATCGTCAACGTCTTGACGATCGGAGTCGGGGATCTGCGCGATGACCTCGCCGGTCGCGGGGCCGATGTCGTCGATCGTGTTGCCGCTGTGCGCGGGGACGAACTCTCCATTGATGAAATTGGCGATGTTCATCGCGAACGCACCAGAGATCCCTCGACTTCGCTCGGGATAAAATCTTGGGGCTCGAACTCCCAACGATCGATGTCCGGATCCCACGAATCCCACGGCACGATCGTCGTCATCCGCTCGCGCAACTCCGCCGGAATCACTTCGGGCACGATGAACGGTTTCTGGCGTCGCAGTTTGTATGGATTGCGGAACTCGAATCCGAGGACGCCGAGGATGTAGCGGGCGATGTACCAAGTGGCTTGCGGATTCCAGCCGTGCGCGATCTTCACGACGACGCCGAGTCCTTCGGGAAATTCGGGATGTTCGATGGAGAGCCCGAGGAGTCCGTCGGCGCCTTCTTTTGCGAGCACGCTGCCGTCGCACGCTTTGAGGATCGTCGAGTCGAGGCGATTGAAGCCGCCGATGAGATCGGGATGGTTCACCATCGCGCTCCAGATCCAGTCGTCGTGTTTCTCGGTGACGAGGTTCGCGAAGAGCTTCGCGAGATCGGTGACGGTCATCGACACGGTCGGGAGCCCGCAGCCGTCTTTCGCGATCGTGCCGGTCTTCCATTCGCTGCCGAGGACGCGGCGGATGTAGGCGAGGTAGTCCTGGAAAAACGGATGGTGCGGCCAGACGTAGCCGACGCGGCGCCAGCCTTTGATCTTGCAGCCGCGCAGGATCGCGGCGTGCTCGCCGGAGCAGCAGTGATACCAGCGGCGCGGGCGGCGCACCTGCCGTCCGAACTGCACGAGCGGCACGTCGTGCGGCG
>DATKFO010000700.1:0-8476 GCA_035544355.1 Thermoanaerobaculia bacterium | reverse complement strand
CCGTGAGTCCGGAGGACGTCCACACCGCGACTGCGCCGCCGTTCGGCGCCGTGAGCATCGCTTCCGCGAGACTCGTCTGGAAAAGATCCTGGAAGTACGCGGTGAGGCACGTCATGCCGACGACGACCGGCAAGCGATCGGCGTTGTTCATCGCCGCCGCGTCGAGCGAATTGAACGAGCCGGCGTTCCAGAGATCGATCGAGCCATGGCCGATGTACGTCGCGAGCAGCTGTCCCGCGTTCATCGCGTTGACGACGGACGCGTGCGGATCGGCGAGCTGTCCGGTGAAGACATTCGTCGCCGAGTAGCCCGCGGGCAGCAGCGGCGCGAGCGATGTCGCGGCCGCTTCGAAGTTGAACTCGTCGGTCGGACTGGTGATGAACGCGACGTTCTTCGTCCACGTGCCGCTCGGGTTGCGATTGACGACGCGGTTGATCATCGTCTGCGCTTCGGCGAGCGTGCGCGCGGGCATGCGTCCGATCGCGATCCCAGGCAGTCCGTTGTTGTTGAAGTCGGCGAACCAATCGTCGGACGAGGTCTTGATCAACTGCGTCGGGATGAGCTTCGTCGGAACGAAGTCGAAGGTGCCGAGGCCGAAGTAATTGCGCGGATCGATGCTCGAGTCGCCGAGGAGGATCACGTAATGCGGGGCCTTCTTCCAGTCGCGCGACTTGAGGAGGAACTCGCGAATCGCGTTCGGGCCGCGCTCGCCGAATCCGAATTCGTCGTAGAGATCCTGCACGTCGACGATCGTGGTGGTGATGCCTTCGCCGTCGCGGCGCGTCTTCAGCGGCGTTGCCGCCGGTGCGAGCGCACGCGCGGAGACGATCACGAGATCGGCGGAGTTTTTCTTGTCGTTCCACGTCGACGGACGGCTCGCGACGGTTTGCGCGGGCGCGACGATGCGCGACGCGCCGATCACGAGGATCGATTTGTTGCCGCTGCCGTTGTCGGTGGCGACGAACGATGCGCGATACGGGCCGGTGCCGGTGACGTCGACCGCAAGCTCCGCGGGCTGCGTCGGATCGGTGACGTCGATCGCGCGAATTTTGTTCGACGTGAAGCCGTCGATCGCGACGGGAGCGCCTGTCGCGACGGAGACTTTCAGCGCGTCGTTGTCCGCGATCAGTTTGTGCGAATACGTGAGGCGCAGCGACTCGAGGACGCTGATGTCCATGTCGCCTTCGAGCGCGAGGAGTCCGACGGTGTTCGTGCCGTCGACGAGTGCCGACACTGGGACGTAGACCGTCGTCACGAGGCGCTGCTGGCCGGTGAGCGTGACGTTGCCGAGGCTCGAGCCGTTCATCGTCAGCGCGAGCGTGTGCGTGCCATCGGTCGCGCCCTGGATGACGACGTCGAGCGTCGCCGGCGATCCGGACGGATTGCGATTCTCGACGGTGAGATCCTGCGTGGTGATCGCGGCGTTCGACAGAATCTGGCCGAAGAAGTTCTCGCGATCGCCGTTGTTCACGAGCGCGGCGTAGAAGAGCGTGCGCTCGACGCGCGAGAACGTGAACGGAGTCTGCGCCGGCGCGGACGTGCGCGCGGAGTTGCGTCCGAACTTCGTGCGCGAGCCTTTGCCTTTGTCGGCGACGAGCCAGTAGGCGCGCGCGCCGGCGGCCGGCGTGTCGATGCCGATGCCGTAGAACTCGACCGCGTCGCTGCTATCGAACTTGCCGTCGCCGCCGTCATCGACGGTCATCGGCTGTTCGATTCCTTCGACGAAGAGGGAGAGTCCGCGGCTGTTCGTGCCCGGGTCGTACCCGGCAGCGACGATCGCGCTCTTCGTCACGCGATACCAACCTTCGGTCGTGACCATGAACTTGATCGCGGTCTGTTTCGACAGCTCGTACTGCTGCGAGAGCTGCGCTTTCGTCGACGTCACGATCGGATACGCAGGCGCGCCGATGCCGCGCGGCGAGAGCAGGATGCCGCCGTTCGATCCGAGGTCGGCGATCGTGTCGGTGTTCGGATCATCGGGGACGGTCGACGACAGCACCGGCGTGATCGGCCCATGCATCAGGCGATTGCCGTGGATGTCGACGTCCTCGACGTAGTACTGCGTGAACTCGCCGGGGTTCCTGAGTTTGTCTTTCCACTTGTACGAGCGGCCCGAATCGAGCACGTTCGTGGCGGTGAAGAGCGTCGCGCCGGCGATGAGCTGTTTGTTGACTTTCTCGTTGTTCGACGAGGCGCTCTGGCGATAGAGGTTGAAGCCGAGGTTGTCGGTCTCGAAGGACGTGGTCCAGCTGATGAAGACTTTTCCCTTCGGGTCCTGCACCGCCTCGATCTTCGTGAAATGCGCGAGCGTCGGCGCGGTGATCGCGGTGCTGACCGAATCGGTGTTGTTGGCCGCAACGGTGTCGGTCTCGGTGCGCGTCACCGTCGCCGTGTTCGTGAGCGTCGTGTTGCTCGCGGTGACGGTGCCGGTGATGGTGATCGTCGTTTGATCGGTCGGATCCATCGTGCCGAGGTTGCACGTGACCGTGCCGCTCGATTCCGTGCACGTCGGACCCGACGGCGAAACGGAGCCGAAGGTGTAGCCGCTCGGCAGCGGATCGCTGACCGAGACGTTCGTTGCGCGCGACGGACCATTGTTCGTCACGACGAGCGTGTACGTCAGGGTGGAGCCGGGCGTCGTCGATGGATCGGGACTCGCGGTCTTCACGACTTCGACGTCGACGCGGCGGATGACGGCCGTGGTCGTCGATGCGGTGTTGTTCGCCGGAACTGGATCGGGCGTCGATGCCGGCGCGATCACGTTCGCGGTGCCGGTGATCGTGGCGCCGTCCGCGACGGACGGATTGACGTTGACGATGAACGTGAAGTTCGGCGTCGTCGAGCCGTTCGTGAATGCAGTGGTCTTCGTGCAGATGGTCGGGCCGGTCCCGCCGATGCCCGGAGTGGTGCCGCACGTCCATCCGACCGGAGGCGACATCGAGACGAACGTCGTGCCCGTCGGCGTATCGATCGTGATCTGCACGCCCGCGGCTGCATCGCCGATCGGTCCGTTGTTCGTCGCGGTGATCGTGTACGTCAGGTTGTTGCCCGCGGTGACCGGATCGGGCGAGTCGGAGATCGTGACAGAGAGATCGGGCATGCACGTCGTTGCCGCGCGCGTGCCGGGAACTTCGGTGAACGTCGCCGTCGTGACGGCGCTGCCGCCGGAGCCGTCGGTCGATCCGTAGGCGTCGAGCGCGGTCGTTGTGCGTCCGTGCGCGCCGCCGGTGACCGTGGAGGTGAGGCCGGTGGCGTTCGTGCGGATCACACCGCCCGCGCCGCCGCCGCCGGGGCCGTGACGCTCGCCGGGGGTTCCGCCCGGAGGCTGGATGATCCACGCGTCGCCGCCGCTTCCGCCGTTGGCATTCAGCGTGAGTCCCGCGAGCGTGCCGCTGCGCACGAGGAAGACGATGCTGCCGCCTGCGCCGCCGCCGCCCGCGCCGTCGTTCAGTGTTGCGTTGAGTGCGTTCGAGCCGTTCGCCGTGATCGTGCCGGTGCCGCTGATGTTGCCCGCGCGCACGAGGACGACGCCGCCGCCGTCGGAGCCTGCACCTGCGCTCGTGATTCCGGGGGAGTTGTTGCGCGAGCCCGCGCCGCCGCCGCCGCCGAGGGCGACGCGGCCGGTGGTCGCGGTGAAGGCCGCGCCGCCGAATCCGCCGCGCGCGAGATTCGATTGCCATGAGTTGCCGCCGAGTCCGCCCGCGCCGCCGTTGCCGCCGCCGCCGCCGCCGGAGTTCTCGTCGTTCGCCGCCGGGTCGCCGTCCGAGCCGCCGCCGCCCGCGTTGCCGGGCGCGCCGCGCGCGTAGTCGCCGTTCGGATACCCCTGCGCGCCGGTGTTCGTGATCGTGTTCGATGCCGCGTCGTACATGTACCGCGGCGTGCCCGCGATCCCCTCGGCCTTGATGCCGTGCGCGGCGTTCGCTTCGGTGTTGCGATAGTCGGTGCTCGCGCCGCCGCCGCCCGCGCGCTGCTGACCCGCGCCGCCGCGGAAGCCTTGTCCATTCACGCTGACGGTCTGGCTGTTGAGCGTGAGCGTTCCTGCGACGTCGATCGCGAGCACGCCGCCGACCGCGCCCGTCCAGTCGAGCGCGGTGAGCGCTGCGCCGAACGACGCCGTCGTGTATTGCGGCACGCGGATGACCTGGAATCTGCGTTGTCCCTGCGTGCCGGTTGCTGCGGCATTCGTGTAGTCGTAGATCAAACCGCCGCCGCTGCCGGAGCCGGTAAACGTGACCGTGCCGCCCGCGGCGCCGATCGCGACCGCGTTCGTCGAGACGACGTATTCGTATTTGCCGGCAGAGTTGAGAGCGGTCGAGCCCGAGCCGTTGCCGGTCGTTCCGGCTGCAGTGCCGGTACCGTCGCCGTAGCGCTCGTCGTTGTTCGAGTCGACGGCGGCGTCCTGCATCTGCATGACGACGAGGAGATCGCCGCTCGCGATCGAGACGGTCGCGCCGCTGCGCGCACCGACGGTGATCGACGTCGCGGCTGCTGCAGCGCTCGCGCTGCCGGGCCAGTAGCCGTTCACGACGCCGGTGATGTTCGTGACCGCGCCGTCCTTGCCGGGCGATCCGCCGCACGCAGGGCTTTGCACATACACGACTCCGCTGGACGAGTTGTTGCCCGCCGTCGGATCGCTCGTGCCGGTGGTGATGGTCCCGGTGTTGGTGCGATTGCCCGCGGTTGCGGGCGAGGTCGCGGTGATCGTGATCGTCGCGCTTGCACCCGCTGCGAGATTGCCGAGGGAGCAGGTCGTCGTGCCGCCGCCGCTGCAGGAGCCGACGCTCGGCGTCGCGGTGAGGAACGTGAAGCCTGCGGGGAGCGTGTTGCTGAAGTTGACGGTGTTCGACGTGGTCGTGGCGCTGTTGTTCGTGATCGTGTAGGAGAACGTCGTCGTGCTGCTGACGAGCACGGGATCGGGACTCGGCGCCGCCTGCGTGATCGAAACGTCCGCGGTGAGCGGACGCAGATCGACGGCGGCTTCGGTCCAGCGCCGGCCGCCGCTGAGCGTTGTCGATGTGGTGACGGTCGCGGCGCCTGCGTAGCGCTGCGCGTATCCGAGGACGTCGGCGTTCGTGAACGGTGCGGTCGCTGCCTGGTTGTAGACGAGCGTGCCGGTGCTCGAGCTGACGCTCACGCCGTTGTGCTGCACGCTGACGAAGTCGATGACCATTCCACCAACCGCACTCGTCGCGTTGAGCGTCGGATTCGCGTTGTTGTTGTTGGCCGTGAACGTCGTGCCCGACGTCGCCGGATCGGCGTCGATGAGCGTCGACGCGGAGAGCACGGCTTCCATCGTCTCGCCGCCTGCGAGTCCCGCGAACGTGACGACGACGCTGTTCGAGCCGGTCGACGGATTGTTCAATCCCCAGAGCTCGGTGCGCGTGCGCGTGGCGTCGTCGATCGCGGCGATCTGCGTCATCGCAGTGCCGTTGTACGTGACGGTCGTGCCCGTGATCGTCGCAGCGGAGAGGTTGAATTGCAGCGCGACGAGCAGTGAGCGATTCGCGAGGGTCGACGTCACCGTGTGCGCGAACGTGCGGCTCGGCGCACCGGCATTGAACGTAAACGTGTTCGTGGTCGTGTTGTTGATCGAGAGCTGCGCGCTCGCGGACACGGCCGACAACATCGCAAACAGACAAAGAACCCAAAGACGTCGCATCACACTCTCTCCCAGGAAAAGGAAAACAAACGATCGAAGCGCGCGGCGGTTCGGACCCAGAGGCGCGTGATCGTGAGGGAAAATATAGATCCGTAACGGTTAATAGAATATTGACGAGCGTCACGCTCTGCGTGCCTTACCAGGCCCAGAACGCGTGTTTCTTCGAAGGAATCATCGGATTTCGGAGCGTTGTCGCCGCGCGTCGTGATTTGCATCACGTTCTTCGCATCGCGCGCGATGTGCACGACGCGATGCGCAGTGAGACCGCGATCCTGCAATGCGAGCACGACGTCGCCGCGCACGAGGTCGCGCACGTTCACCGGCTCGACGAGCAGGAAATCGCCGGAGTGAATGAGCGGCCACATGCTGTCGCCCTCCGCGCGGAAACGCACAGCGTGTCCCGCCGCGAGCAAGTCGGCGATCACCGTGGTGGCGTTGATCGCGCTCATGCGGCCGTCCGAATCAGCTCGACGACGCTGCGCTCGCGCGTGAAGCGAAGCTCGCGCACCGGCACGGCCATCGTGATGTCGCGCAGCATGTCGAGCGTGAAGGCGAGCGCGCCCGGATCGTGGAACATCGGAAAGGTGCACGCGAAGAGACGTGCAACCGCAGCGCCCGGCTCGAGATCGCGAAGCTCGTTCGCGTTCGCCTGCTCGAGCAGATACACACCCGACAGCGGAACACCGACCGGCGACGACAACTCTGCTTCGCCATGCCACGGAGTCCCGTACATCCACATCGCGCCGTCTTTCGCGCGAACGATCACGCGATCATCGCTGACGATGTCGCGCGCCGCGCCTTCCCACAATCGCGCCGTCGTCGTCTTGCCGGCGCCCGATTGTCCGACGAAGAGATGTCCGCGCCCTTCGTGATCGATGATGCCGCACGAATGCAACTCGACACCGCGGCCGCGTCCAAGAAGGTTCGCAAGCAACACTTCATCGAGCGGATATTCGAGAGGATTGATGCGCGTACCGACCGCATCGGTGTCGATGACGATCGTGCCGCGCGTGAACGCTTCATTGAAATGCGCGACTTTGTACGGCGCATCACCGATCGCCTCGGAACGGCACTCGATGCGATAGCCGTGGTCTTCGGCGAACATGCGCCAGACGGAGCCGGAGTCGAAGAGACAGTGGGCAGCCGGCAGTGGGCAGTCGGCAGAGGAAGAGCCGGGATCCACTGCCAACTGCCCACTGCGAACTGCCAACTCGATCTCGGGATCACCTGCACCGACGAAGAATTTCTCCACCGGCCCCTCGAACTGCACATCGATCGCGTCGTCGTCGCAACGAACGACCATCGCAATCTCGGCGATCCGGAGGTGCCACGCGCGCATCGTTTCGGGCATTGGTCAATCAGCGGACAAAATGAGCGACACTTCTTCGAGCGAGCTGAGGAGCTCGGCGACGTCGGCTGCGGCCGTGTCGCGATCCACTTCGAATTCACGAGTCACGTCATCGGCGATGGCGTCCGCGTCACGCGTGCCATCGATGAGATTCCAGATGCGCGCCGCAACCGGCGAGAGCGTGAAGATCGAATCGAGATTGCCGACGTTGTTCCGAATCGGAACGAGAATCGACTCCGATCCCACCTGGCGGCAGACGACGTCCGCGGATCGCCGATACCGGCGAGGATTCGAATCACTCACGATGCTCAACCCAACGGTCCACTCCACAAAGATATTGCGAAGATCCGCGTAGAATCGCGGCATGAGTGTCGTCCGACCGGAAGAGCCTGTTGAGATTCGTCCAGCACGACGAGCTCCCGCACCGGAAGAGATCGCCGCGTGGATGGTCCTCACCGGCCTGCTCTTCTTCATTCTCATTCGCCACCTCGTGTCGGCCGCGATCGTCGGAATGACGCTCTATCTCATTCTCGATCGCGTGGCGCAGAGCTTCTCGCGGCGCATGTCGCACAGCACGCGACGCCCGTTCGCGCTGCTCATCGTTGCGCTCACGACGGCCGTGCTCGTCACCGGCGCGATCGCATTGAGCGTGACGATGCTGCGCCGCGGCGCCGCGAATCTCCCCGACATGATGAATCAGATGGCCAACATCCTCGGGTCGATGCGCATCTGGCTCGGCGGACTCGGCCAGGACTTCATCCCCGACGTGCTCACCGACGCGGAAGACTTGAAAGCAACGATTGCGGGCTGGCTCAAGACGCACGCGAAAACGCTACGCGCCGGCGGCGTCTACCTCGGCGTCGGACTCATCCACATGATCATGGGCGGCCTGCTCGCCGTGCTCGTGTTCTTCCGCCACGTCACCCATCACGACGAAGTGAACCGCGGACCGCTCGCGCGCCACCTCGTCGACAAAGTCGATCGCTTCGCACACGCCTTCTCGAGCGTCGCCATCGCGCAGATCAAGATCTCCGCCGTCAACACGGTCCTGACCAGCGTCTACCTGCTCGTCATCCTGCCGCTGTGCGGAATCCACATCCCCTTCCGCGGCACCCTCGTCGCCATCACCTTCATCTGCGGCCTCATCCCCGTCCTCGGCAACCTCATCTCGAACACCGTCATCACGATCCTCTCGCTCGGCGTGTCGTTCGGCACCGCGATCGGCTCCCTCGTGTTCCTGATCGTCATCCACAAACTCGAATACCTGATCAACTCCCGCATCGTCGGCGGCGAAACCGACAGCGAAGCCTGGGAGATCCTCCTCGCCATCATCCTCGGCGAAGCCGCATTCGGCGTGTCCGGCGTCGTAATGGCGCCGATCGCATACGCGTTCTTGAAGCGAGAGCTGCGCGATCGCGGTTTAGTCTAGGAGTGCGGTGGCAAAGCCACCGCTTTAGGTTGTGGGGTAG
>DATKFO010000699.1:0-4212 GCA_035544355.1 Thermoanaerobaculia bacterium | reverse complement strand
GCGGAGAAGCGCGCGCAAAACGACGGCCGGCGTGCCGAGGTGTTTCGCACGGCGGCGAAGATCATTTTGCAGAAGGGGTACGACGCGACGTCGGTGAGCGACATCGCCGATGCCCTCGGGATCACGAAGGCCGGGCTGTATCACTACATCAAGGGCAAGACCGAGCTGCTGTACGACATCATGAAGTACGGGCTCGAGGAGCTCGAGCGCGAGGTGCTCGTGCCTGCGCGCGCGATTGCGGATCCCGAGGAGCGGCTGCGGTTCGTGATCACGACACATGCTCGCATCGTGACGCGCGGCGACGGTGTCGTGACGATTCTCGTCGACGAGGCGCGCGCGCTCACGCCGGCGCAGAACCGCAACGTGATCCGCATGAAGCGCAAGTACATCGATTGCCTGCGCACCACGCTCGACGATCTGCAGGAGCTGGGGAAGCTGCGCAACCTCGACACGACCGTCGCCGCGTTCGCGATCACCGGCTCGATCAACTGGCTCTCTCGCTGGTACCGGCCCGATGGAAAGTTGAGCGCGGAAAAGATCGCGCAGCAGATCGCGGACGTCGCATTTCACGGCGTGGTGAACAAGCGAGGGCTGCGCGCGCTATGAACATCCTCGTCTGCATGAAACAGATCCTCGATCCGGAAGTGCCGTCGCGCGACTTCCGCATCGATGCTGCAAAACGCGAAGCGGAACGCGGATCGGCGAGCCTCGTCACAAACATCTTTTGCGAGAACGCGCTCGAGACCGCATTGCAATTTCGCGAGCGCATCGGCGGCGGAACGATCACCGCGCTGTCGTACGGCGCGGAGAGCGCGGAGGACACGCTGCGCAAAGCGCTGGCGATGAAAGCGGATGCTGCGGCGCTCGTCGTCGGCGACGGAGGCCATCCGCTACACGTTGCGAAAGTGCTCGCGGCTGCGATTCGCAAGTTGGGCGCGGTCGATTTGATTTTCACGGGACGCGAAGCGGGCGACTGGGGCGCGGGACAAACCGGCGGCCTGCTCGCGGAGGAGCTCGCGTTTCCGTGCGTGTCGTTCGTCGATTCGATCGAGCGCGCCGGCGACGCGTTGCGCATCAAGCGACAGACGGAATCGGGATGGGAGATCGTCGAAGCGCGGCCGCCGCTCGTCGTGACGATCACGAACGATGAGCACAACGTGCCGCGCATCCCGAAAGTGCGCGACGTGATGATGGCGCACCGCCAGACGCTGACGAAGTTCACGGTCGAGGAACTGAACGTCGAAGACGTCGAGTACTACGACGTCGTCGAGCTCTCGATTCCGCAGAAAGAAACGCGCTGCGAGATCGTCGGCGTCGACGAGCTCGCGCAGCGAATTACGGAGATCACGGCGGCGCTATGACGAACGTGATCGTCTTGTTCGCCGAAGCCGATCGCGCCGCGCAGGGACTCGCGGGCGCGGCGGAAACACTCGGCGGCGAGACGCGCGCGGTTCGCATCACGGACTATCAGATCGAGCCCGCGCTCAACGCGCTCGTCGATGCCTGTCGCGGTGCGGATGTCGTGCTGTTCGCGAACGACACGTACAGCCAGGAGCTCGCCCCGCGCCTCGCGCACCGCCTCGGCGGCGCATGCGCCGGCGACGGAATCGACATTCAGCGCGTTGACGGGAAAATTCGCGTGACGCGGCAGGTCTACGGCGGCAAAGCGCAAGCGGTGATCGAGCTGCGGCGCAGCCCGGCGGTGGTGTGGTTGCGCGCGCGGTCGTTTCCTGCTTCTGATGTAGGACAGGCTTCAGCCTGTCCGCTCGCGACAAAGGGACAGGCTGAAGCCTGTCCTACATTGATTGTCGAGCGCAACACATCAACGCAAACCACCACCCGCCTCGAAGACGCAAACGTCATCGTCTCCGGCGGTCGCGGCATTGGCGGTCCCGAGGGGTTCCGCGACGAGTTGCAACCGCTCGCCGATCTCCTCGGCGCGCAGATGGCTGCATCGCGCGCGGCATGTGACGCGGGGTGGGTGCCACCGACGTGGCAGGTCGGGCAGACGGGGAAAAAAGTTGCGCCCGCGCTTTACCTCGCCATCGCGATCACCGGCGCGAGCCAGCACATGGCGGGGATTTCCGAGGCGAAAAATATCGTGGCGATCAACATCGATCCGGATGCGCCGATCTTCAAACACGCGCGCTTCGGGATCGTCGATGACTATCGAAAAGTCGTTCCTCAGTTGAGGGAGAAACTTGCGCGACGCGACTCGTGAGATTTACTGGAACATCAGCAACGTCTGGCTGATGTACGTCCTGCTCGTGCCGGCGATTGCGATCGGCGCGTGGGGGATTTGGCGTCGCGTGCAGCGCTGGCGTCGAGGCAAACCGGATGCGTCACGCTTCGATCAACCGTTTACGCGGGTCAAACGCTTGCTCGATCACGGACTCGCGCAGCGGCGCAATCCGCTCTTCCATCGACTGCTCACGTGGGGCTTCATCATCCTCACGATCGCGACGACGGTCGTCGCACTCGACGCCGACTTCGGCACGTCGATCATGCGCGGGAAGTTCTACCTCTATTTCCAGTCGCTGATCGTCGACGTCTTCGGCGCGCTCGTGATCCTCGCGGTCATCGCCGCGGCCGTGCGGCGGCGCATCACGCTGATCCTCGCTGCGATCTTCGTCATCGCGCTCACCGGCTTCTTCGTCGAAGGTTTGCGCATCGCGGCGACGCACGATCCGTGGGGCGCGTGGTCTCCGTTCGGAAACCTGATCGCGAAGATCGCGCCGTGGGACTCGATGCTCGTTGCCCATCGCACGTTGTGGTGGACGCATCTCGTCATCAGCTTCGCGTTCCTCGCGTGGATTCCGTACACGCAGATGCGGCACGTCATCACGTCGCCGCTGAATCTCTACACATCGAATCTCGCGCCGATCGGAGCGTCGCTGAAGTCCGTCGACTTCGAACAGGAGCGACTCGGCGTCGCAACGCTCGATGACTTCACGTGGAAAGATCGCCTCGACTTCGACGCGTGTACCGAATGCGGCAAATGCACGGACGCGTGTCCCGCGCACGCAGTCGGGAAGGCGCTGTCGCCGCGCGACATCATTCTCGAACTGCGCGATCGCGACGAGGGGAGCAGCGCGATCACCGGCGCCGCGTCGCCCGAGGCGTTGTGGGAATGCACGACCTGCGCGGCGTGCGTCGAAGCGTGTCCAGTCTCCATCGAGCAGATGCCGAAGATCGTCGACATGCGCCGCCATCTCGTCATGGAACAGGCCGAATTTCCGGACGGCATGGCGGACGCCGTGATGTCGCTCGAGAAGCGCGGACACCCGTTCAGCGGGACGCAGGCTACGCGCGTCGACTGGGCGCAGGGACTCGACGTGCAGCACGTGAGCAACGCGACGAATGCGGACGTTCTCTTCTGGGTCGGCTGCGGCGGCGCGCTCATCGAGCGCAATCAGAAAGTGATTCGCGCGACTGCGCAGCTGCTGCAGAAAGCGAACGTCAGTTTCGCGATCCTCGGCCGCGACGAAAAATGCTCCGGCGATCCCGCGCGCCGCATCGGCAACGAATTTCTCTTCGAGATGCTGGCGAAGGAAAACGTCAAGAACTTGACCAAACACAACGTGCGCAAGGTCATCACGCCATGTCCACACTGCTTCAACACGTTCAAGAACGAGTACCCGCGCTTCGGCGGCACGTTCGAGGTTTATCACCACAGCGAATACCTCGAGAAGCTCGTCGATGAAGGGAAGCTCGCGCCCGCGAAGCAGGAGAGCGTCACGTTCCACGATCCCTGCTACCTCGGCCGCCAGAACGGCGTGTACGACGCGCCGCGCAAAGTCGCGGGCGCGACGATCGAGATGGAGCGCAGCCGCAACAAGTCGTTCTGTTGCGGTGGCGGCGGCGGCATGAGCTTCGTCGACGAGCCGCCCGACAAACGCGTGAATCAGGAGCGCGCGGCGGAAGCAGTGGCCACCGGCGCGGAGGTGCTCGCGGTGAGTTGTCCGTTCTGCATGTCGATGATGGAAGACGGCGTGCGCGGGCGGATGCGCGTGCAGGACATTTCCGAAATTTTGTGGGAGGCGTCCAGGAGTGCGGTGGCAGAGCCACCGCTTTGCGATCCGAAAGCGGTGGCTCTGCCACCGCACTCCTAAAGGGAGCGAACTGATGGATCTCAACCTCACCCCGGACGAACAGGCCTTCCGCGACGAGTGCCGCGCGTGGCTGCACGAGCACGTCGTTCCGGCGAAGACG
>DATKFO010000698.1:0-3498 GCA_035544355.1 Thermoanaerobaculia bacterium | reverse complement strand
TGACCCCCGACGAATCTGTAAACGTGCCGCAACCGTAGTCGCGAATGGGAAGGAGCCGGGTGATGGGGAGCGTTGACGCGCGCATGCGGATGACAACTTGGCGGTGGGTCGGGATCGGAGCGGCGCTCGGTGCGCTCGCGTTCGGCATCACGCAGTACGTCGCGCCTTCGAAGCCGTTGATCGAAGCGCGCCCCATTCCTCGGGCGCACATCGTCGCACCACCGCCCGCCGCAGTGCCCGAGCCTCCGCCCGCTGCGCCGTCGAGTGAGACGCCGACGCTGGTCGAAGAGAGCCAGGAAATGATCGATCGGCGCGTGTTCGCGCTCGCGAGTGAGCTCGGCACGATGTGGACACGCAATCCCGATCAGCTGGTGTGCGTGATCGATGACGCCGCGCGCTCGACGCCGTCGTCACCCTCGGTGACGCTGCTGCTCGCGATCGCGCACGCGGAGACGAACGGAAAGATTCTCGACGTGTCCGAGGCCGGTGCAGTGGGGCTCGCGCAGACGACGCCGATCGCTTACCGGCAGGAAGGCTTCGACGGAAAGGTGTTCGTCACGAACGACTACCTGATCGGCGCGCGCGCGTACATCGTGAAGAAACCGCTCGGCGACGCGGACACGATCGCGTCGATGGTCGTCGATCGCGACGACGCGAAAACGCGTAAGAAGGCGAAGCGGTTGCTGCGCGCGGCAAAGGAACTGCGCCGCGAAGGCATCGACGAGCTCGATCTGCTCGAGCCGTACGCATCGGCGAAGTACTTCACGAACATCCGCCGCGCGGATCGCCACAATCGCGAAGTCCTCGAAGAGCTCGACGGCCTGCTCGCGAAAGGCTCGCGCGCGCAGCTGCGCGTATTCCGCAATCGCGTGCGCAACGAATACCGCGCGCTGAAGTCGTCGCAGCTCGCGGCATGGAAGCGCTACCAGGTCGAGCTCGCGAAAAAGCGCGACCGCATGCTCGAGAAACAATTCGGCATGAACGCAACGCAAGTCAAAAAGACGATGGCCTACGAAGCGAGCGAATACCTCGGCGAGCACCTCGACGAGCGCTTCTCCGCGAAAAAGATGGCCAGCTTCCTCGCCCTCCACCTCGAGCGCAAGACCGAAGAAGCGCGCAAACTCGCGGCGTCCGAGGCGGACGTCGAAGCCATGACCGCCGCGCTCTACAACGGCGGCTCCCACAACGTAAAACGCATGCTCGCGGGGCTCATTCGCCACCTCCCCGAGACCGAGCAGTACATGAAGAAAGTGCCGGCCACGCGGAGAAGGCTGGATGGCGTGATCACGGGGGATTTGGGCGTGCGGACGTTGCGGTAGTTTTCAAAACGAATCGTAGCCCCGCGGCGTCAGCCCGGGGAATGCCACGCAAAGGCCGCCAAGATTGCAAAGCCCGCCGGCTTCATCGGCGGGCGACACGCGCTAGCGATTCATGCGCCGATCGTAAAGATCTTCGCGACGCCATCCGCGATCCCATGCGGGGTCTGAGCGCAGACATTCACGCTCCGTTGCTTCGTCGAAGCGCTTCAAGCGCTCCCCGATTTCTCTTGCGTCCACGCGACAAATCCTAACTTAACTAACTAAACTAACGGCCTGCGGTTCACCGGCGCCAACCGCGACGCGATGGACGAAGGCTCTCGGAGCACAGTAAAGCAGCGGTGGGCGTCCGGTGCAACCGCTTGTTATGCGGCGGTCATTGCCCATGTACCGATCGCGATGAATGTGAGCGAAAGGACGGAAACGCCAAGTACGTCACGATTGAAGCCGGTGACAAGAACTGATTCGTTCGGCTCGTCCGGATCGTGGTAGACATTGACGGATGCACCCTTTGGGAATCTTCGAACAAACCGCTCGGCCCGCCCCCTTCCGGAAGACTGCATGAAGTTCGCAAAAGATGCGCGGTTCCCCACGTACTCGAGTCCAGCGACGGTATAAACGTAGCGAATCTGAACGCTGTATCCAGGACCGTCAACGCCCGACTGTTCGTGCACCAGACTGTCCACGATCCTTCCCGGAGCGCTAAGCCAATGGCGGCTCTGTCTCGCGTCGTAGATCGATACAAGCGCTTGCGCCAGAAAATACACACCGATTCCGGCGAACAGGGCGCCGCAGAAAAAGTTCACCGTCATAAACGTCGCCGCATAACGTTCCAAGCTCACCGGCGTGGAACCGCACGCCGAGAGGATACAACCTGCGACTTCCGCGGCGCGGTTCCACGTCGGTGCAGCTTGGCGTTAGGTGCCGCTTGGTAGTCCTGCCTCATTTACGACCCGATGCATGACCAAACCAGTGCCGAAGGCGATCGGTAGCGTGAAGTACCAGGCTTTAGCCAGGAAAAGCGCCCAGACCAAGCCGATGCCGACCGGTACCAGCACAAGGCAGGCAATTACCGGTGACAGGAGTCCGACGACAGCCGCTACCCACACAGGCTGTCCTTTCAGCCGCCTTGCCAGCACGAACCAGAGCGGAACCGAAACGATCGCCACGAGTAGGAATGAGGTTAGAAAATCGTCCATCTCACCCATTGGGAGAAGGATGGATATAGTCCCGACGGCGCTCGCGACCAGCGCCACCGACGCTACTCGTGCGTATGGAAAAGCTGTGGCCATCAATGTTCCGTTCGGCGAACCTCGGGCACCTAACGGCCCTGCGCTCAGCCGCAGGAACCGCACGCGCTACTGTAGCACCCACCATGACGGAGCCGCGGTTCCTGTCGGCTGGAGCAGAGTTAGGTGGCGACGCTACGCCAGCCGTAGCCCCGCGCGTTCACGTACCGAATGACAATCTCACGAATCGCATGCGAGATGTCCGGCAGGATTGCCCAGCCGCTGTCGAAAAACTCCTTCCCGTCAGCCGCGCCAGAGGCGTAGAGCAGATACTCTTCCGCGGAGGCGTCAGCGAAGTAGAAACGTGTCCCCTCCATCGCGTCATCGCGAGATACGTAGGGCGGGCTATCTCCTTTTTGCATGAACTTCAGCTGATAGCCTCGGGAGATCTCCTTCGGGTCGTAGTGAAACGCGACCTTGTTCCGCGCGAAGAACAGCATGCGTCCGAACCTGTCACCTTTCGCTGTCGTGGCGAGTGCTGCGTTGACGGTGACTTCCCATGCCTCGCGGTAGGTCTTGCTGAGTGATTTCAGCAAACCGCGAAAGAATGGATCGTTCATAGCGCGCTCGTTCTCGCTGATGACTTCAGTGAGTGCCTTGAGAACTCCGATCATCATGCGGATCCAGTGAGCATGGAGGCCGTAGTACTCACCGAGCTCTGGCGAGATACGGATGTCCCTTGGACGAGTATCCCGGACAACCTGCTGAGCCGTGATCAGATCTCGCAGGTCGTTAAACGCCACAGCCAGCGCGAGAACGAAATCGCAAACATGTTGCGGCGTGCGCTGATCACCCACGAAGGCATTTACGTCAAATGTCTCTAGTGGGGCGAGGCGGCTGATACGCTTGCTTTCCACGGGTGGAATCAGTGTCGCACGCTCTGGTTCGCTACG
>DATKFO010000697.1:0-6515 GCA_035544355.1 Thermoanaerobaculia bacterium | reverse complement strand
TGGAACTGCGACGACGATGGTGGCAGCGCTGGCACTTTCTGCACTTCGCGGACGCTCACCCGCAGCGCGTCGAAGTTCACGTTCGTCACTTTCATCGGCACGCTGAGCGCGGCGGGAACTCCGACGAGCAATGCGAATGCGCCCGTGCCGAGGCGCGTGGCGCGACGCCACATCGTCCGCTTGCCCGCATGGCGCTGGCAGTCGCAGATGACGTGGAAATTCTGTCGAGTCACGGCCATCGGTTTTGCACAGAAGGCAAAAGACGGACCAGCCCGTATTCCGTCAGGTGAACAAGCTCTGCGATTCGGGGTTGAACAGCACCCACACGACGATCTTCACGTGTTGCTCCATCGCGATCTCCTTATGGAGTGCGGCGGCCGCGCCGCCGCTTTGGGTAACGTGTTTCGAGTTGCGAGGTCGCGTGGTCACGAGGTTGCGCGGTTGAAACCCGAACATTCGCAACCGCGCAGCTCGGAACACGCGACCCAAAGCGGCGGCATGGCCGCCGCACTCCAAATTTACGGTGGCGCGGTCGTCGTTGTTTCCACGGTCTCGGTCGTCGCCGTGGTGTCGGTGGTCTCCGTCGTGTCCGTTGTCTCGGTCGTGTCGGTGCTCTGCGTGAGATCCGTGTCCGTCACTTCCGCCGTCGTTGTCGTGTCGGTCGCGGGCGCAGTTTCCGTCGGCGGCGTTTCGGCGACCGGCTTCTTCTCCGTCAGCACCTGGCGCTCGAAGAGATAGCCCCAGCGTCGTAAGCGCCCGAGGATCATGCGCTGGCGCCAGCGGAGCCGCTTGTTCGGCGCTGCGGGATTCATGATCCGCGGATTCGGCAGGCATCCCGCGAGCAGCGCAGCTTGCGACGCGCTGAGCGCGGACGCCGGTTTGGAAAAGTACGCGCGCGACGCAGCCTCGGCACCGTACACGCGCTCGCCGAATTCGACGACGTTCAGATAGATCTCGAGGATGCGCTTCTTCGTCAGATGCTGTTCGAGCGAGCGCGCGATGAAGTACTCCTTGATCTTGCGGATCGGATTGCGCGACGGCGAGAGGTAGAGATTCTTCGCCAGCTGCTGCGTGATCGTCGAGCCGCCGTGCGTGACCTTGCCGCGCTTCCAGTTGCGCTCGAACGCTTCTTTCATCGCGTCGACGTCGACGCCGCCGTGCTCGTAGAACGAATCATCCTCGGCGACGAGGACCGCGCGGCGCAGCGAGGGAGAGATGCGTCCGTACGCGATCCACTTCCATTGCAGCGCGTCACTTTTTCCTTCCGCGCGAAGCTCGCGTTTGCGCAGCTCCATGAACGCGGTGGTCTTCGGCGGGTTCTTCGCAAGCGCCGCGACGTCGGGAAACGTGATCCACTCGTAAGCCAGCCAAACGAGCAGCGCGAGTCCTGCGACGAGCGCGAAGCGTTTCAGCACTGTGAATACACTAGACTAATTGCATGAAACGCGCAGCTTTTGCCCTCGTTCTCGTGTTCGTTGCGACGGCCGCGTTCGCGCTCGACACCACGAAGCGCGGTGATCGCATCGGCGTGTTGCGCGCTCCCGCGCGCTGGGCCGACGATAGCGAATCGCTCGTTGCCGATGCGGTCATCCGCTATCTCACCGAAGAGTTGAAGCGCAACGGATTCGATGCGTTTGATGAGCGGCGCACGCTCGATCAGCTGATCGATGAAGGCGGACCCGCTGCCGACTGGTACGTCGAGATCGCATCGAGCGATGCAGATGCCGACGCGTACGGCGGCATCGGCGTTTCGACGCGCAGCGCGGGAATCGAAGTCGCGGTGGTCGTGTCGCGCGTCGCCGCGCAATTGCGCGTCTACGACGGCCGCACGCTGGAGCTCGTCGACACGCGCGATCTTCGCAAGCGCAGCACCGCGATCGTTCCGACCGCCGCCGGAATCGGCTCGCGTCACGCGTACGTCTGGCTCGCGCTGCCGATCGTGCAGTGGGCGCAGCTGCGCAGTGCGTCGAAGAACGTCGCGCAGAACGCGGCGGCTGCGGTGATCGCGGTTGCGAGACCCGCAGCGAGCGAAGGACCGAAGGAGTGAAACCTGTCGTCGTCCTGACGACCGTCGGCTCGCACTTCGACGTCGGCGCACTCGCGACGGAGCTCGTCGAAAACCATCTCGCCGCCTGCGTCAACATCCTCGACGGCGTGCGCTCCGTCTATCGTTGGAAAGACGCGATCGAAGACGATCGCGAGCAGCTGCTGATCATCAAAACGGTCGATGAGCGCATCGCGGAATTGAAAGCAGCGCTCTTCGCGAAGCATCCGTACGAAGTGCCGGAGTTCATCGTCATTCCGATCGATCGCATCGAAGGACCGTATCTGCAGTGGCTGACCGGGAGCGTCTCGTAAGCCGTAAGCCGTCTGCCGTTGGCCGTGATTCGTCCACGGCCCACGGCCCACGGCCAACGGCAAACGCATACTGGCTGGTCGTTGCCGCGATCGTCCTCCTGACCGTGGTTCGCGTCGCATCGACGCATCTCGTCTTTGCGCAGACGCTCGACGAGCCGATTCACGTCGCCGCGGGACACGAGTGGCTCACGCGCGGCACGTATCAACTCGATTTCGAGCATCCGCCGCTCTCGCGCATGCTGTTCGCGCTGCCGTTTCTCGACGTGCGCGCGCAGCATTCCGAAAATCAGGAGTACGGCAACGATCTCTTCGCGCGCGACGATCGCTACATCCACAACCTCGCCGCCGCGCGCCGCGGCAATCTCGTGTTCCTGATCATCGCGTCGCTCGCCGTCGCTGCGATCGCGCGAAAGCTGTTCGGTGACGTCGTCGCGTGGATCGCGCTGGCGTTGTTCGTGTCACTGCCGCCGGTGCTCGCCCACGCAGGACTCGCGACGACCGACATGGCGTCGACCGCCGGATTCGCCGTCGCGTTGTACGCGCTGCTCATCTGGATCGATGGAAGCAGTTGGCAGTTGGCAGTCCGGCCGCTTCGCGACCTCGCAGTCGGCAGTGAAACGATCGAGAATCCACTGCCAGACCGCGAAGCGGCCGAACTGCCGACTGCCAACCGCCAACCATCCTGGAAGCGCACGATCCTCCTCGGCATCGCCATCGCGTTCGGCGCGTGCTGCAAATACTCGTTCCTGTTTTTCTTCCCGCCCGCGGTGCTGATCGTGCTCATCGCGCGACGCCGTTTCCCGATCGCGAAACTGCTCGTGGCCGGCGCGCTTTCCGCGATCGTCATCTGGGGCGTGTTCGGCTTCTCGATCGCAACGATGGCGAGCGTAAATCCGAAAGCCCAGCACATGGCTCGCACCGCCGGCGTGTCGGAACGCATCCTCGACGTACGCGTGCCCGCACCCGACTTTCTCCTCGGCCTCCTCACGGTGAAAGCACACAACCGTGCCGGCCACAGCGCGTTCCTCCTCGGCAAGGTGAAGTACGACGGCTGGTGGTACTACTTTCCGATCGCGCTTGTCGTAAAAACGCCGATCCCGTTTCTGATCCTCGCCGCGTGCGGCGCGTGGCTTTTGCTCAAGCGCCGCGATCCCGCAATCCCGCTCCTCCTGATCGCCGCCGCAATCCTCGGCATCTCGATGTCCGCGCGCATCAACATCGGCATCCGCCACCTGCTGCCGATGTACGTGCCACTCGCGATCGTCGCCGCATCCTTCGTCACGCGCGCGAAGCTCGCCACCTACGCACTCCTCGGATGGCTCGTGATCACAAGCGCACTCGCCCATCCCGACTACCTGCCGTGGATGAACGCATTCGCCGGGAAACATCCCGAGCAAGTGCTCGCCGACAGCAATTTCGATTGGGGCCAGGACATCTGGCGCCTCGTGCGCCTCTGCAAATCACGAGGCATCAGGAGTCTCGGCTACAAAGTCACGACGAACATCCGCGGCGCGAGCGTCGGCATCACGACCGGCTATCCCCTCGACGAAAATCAACCAAGCCGCGGCTGGATGGTCCTCGGCGACCAGGACCTCGAGCTCGCAAAGCTGCGCAACCCAACCGCATTCGACTGGCTGACCCGCAACCGCGACTTCGAGCGCTTCGGGAAGACGCTTCGTCTGTACCATGTGGAGTGAACAGTAGGCAGTGGGCGGTGAGCAGTGGGCAGAGGTGACGGCAACAGCTCTCCGTCTACTACTGCCCACTGCCCACTGCCCACTGCCCACTGCTCACTGCTCACTGCTCACTGCTCACTGCCCACTGCCTACTGCTCACATGAAAGCCATGAATCGCAGACGCTTCCTCCACTACTCCGCCATCGCTCCCTTCGCGCCCGCCGCGCTGCTCGGCGCGACGAAGCAGCCGTACTTGCTGCAGATGAACGGCTACGCGCAGAACGCGGAGACGCCGCTCGAGCTGCTCACCGACTACCTCACGCCGCTCGAGCTGTTCTTCGTGCGCAGCCACTGGATCCCGCGCATGCCGGACGCGAAAACGTGGCGCCTGACGATCGAAGGTGACGTCGCGCGTCCCGTGAAGTTGTCGCTTGCGGATCTGAAGAAACTCCCCCGCGCGGAAGCGACATGCGTGCTGCAGTGCGCGGGCAACGGACGCGGATTGCAGGAGCCGGTCGTGCCCGGCGTGCAGTGGCGCTACGGCGCCGTCGGCAACGCGAAGTGGCGCGGCGTGCGCGTGAAAGACGTGCTCGAGCGCGCCGGCATCAAAGACACCGCGAAGCATCTCCATCTCTTCGGCAGCGACGATCCGCCGGGCAAAGTGCCGCCGTTTCATCGCAGCGTCCCGATCGAGAAAGTGCTCGACGACTGCATCCTCGCGTGGGAGATGAACGACCAGCCACTGCCGCCGATCCACGGCGCGCCGCTGCGGCTCATCGTGCCCGGCTGGGCAGGCGATCACTGGATGAAGTGGATCGTTCGGATCGCCGCAAGCGCGGACGAGCAGAAGGGCTTCTACATGGACACGGCGTATCGCTGGCCGATCACTCCCGGCGCGCCAGGCGTCGCATTCAAGCCGGAAGAGATGCGCCCGCTCACCGAGCTGTCGGTGAAGTCGAACATCACGACCGCACCGGCGCGCGCAAAGGTTGGCGCCGCGCAAACGATCCGCGGCTTCGCCTTCTCCGGCGCGCCCGACATCGCGAAAGTCGAGCTCAGCGACGACGACGGCTCAACGTGGCACGAAGCAACGCTCGACGCGCGACATTCGCCACACGCTTGGCGCCTCTGGTCCTTCAACTGGACCCCTCGCGCAAGCGGCACCGCACGCGTGTTCGCGCGCGCCACCGATAGCCGCGGACTCGTCCAACCACGCGACGCTGTGTGGAATCAGAGCGGCTATCTCTACAATGCGTGGCATTCGGCCACCATCGAGGTGACCGCATGAAGACCGCCGCGATCCTCCTCGCCGTCCTCCCCCTCCTCGGCACGCAGTTCAAAACCCTCCCCGAAGGCAAAGGAAAAGCACAGACCGAAACCGCCTGCTACCAATGCCACTCCGCCGACCTTCTCGTGCAGCAACGCCTCACGCCGAAGCAGTGGACCGCCGCGGTGGAAAAGATGATGCGGTGGGGCGCGGTGGTAGAGGAGAAGGACAAGCAGGTGGTGATCGATTACCTGTCGAAGCACTTCGGGCCGGCGAACAAATTCACGCCGACCAAGGCGCAGCCTTTAGGAGTGCGGCGGCGCTAGCCGCCGCTTTCGTATCCGGATCACAAAGCGGTGGCTTTGCCACCGCACTCCTACACCGAGTAGAACGGGAACAGCGCAGAACGGAGCCGGCGTTAGTATCCAGCCAATGGACTCCATCGTCATCCGCGGCGCTCGCGAGCACAACCTCAAGAACATCGACGTCGTCGTTCCCCGCAACAAATTCGTGGTCATTACCGGCGTCAGCGGTTCCGGAAAGTCATCGCTCGCGTTCGATACGATTTTTGCCGAGGGGCAGCGGCGCTATGTCGAGTCTTTGTCGGCGTATGCCCGGCAATTTCTCGAACAGATGGAGAAGCCCGACGTCGACTCCATCGAAGGCCTCTCGCCCGCAATCTCGATCGAGCAGCGCACGACTTCGCGCAATCCGCGCTCGACGGTCGGCACCGTCACCGAAATCTACGATTACCTGCGCCTGCTCTACGCATCCGTCGGCGTGCCGCACTGCACGAACTGCGGTCAGGAGATTCGCCCGCAGACGATTCAGCAGATGGTCGATCGCCTGCTGCAACTTCCGAGCGGCACGAAATTCACGATCCTCGCGCCGTACATCCGCGGAAAAAAAGGCGAGTACCGCAAGCAGATGCTGCAGCTCGCGAAGGAAGGCTTCCCGCACGCGATCGTCGACGGCGAAGAGATCGAGCTCGCCAGTCCTCCGACGCTCGACAAACAGAAAAAGCACACGATCGACGTCCGCATCGATCGCATCGTGATGAAGGAAGGAATCGCGCAGCGCCTCGCCGATTCGCTCGAAACGGCCACACGCGTTTCGAAGGGACTCGTCAAGATTCTCTACCAGGCGGACGGACGCGAAGAGCTGCTGTCACAGAGCTACGCCTGTCCCGATTGCGGCATTTCGATCGGCGAGAT
>DATKFO010000696.1:0-7129 GCA_035544355.1 Thermoanaerobaculia bacterium | reverse complement strand
GCTTTGGGACATGACCCAAAGCGGCGGCGCGGCCGCCGCACTCCAAAACTACGACACCCGCAGTGAGGAGCTGCAGAACGTCGCCGCCGAAATCGCGGCGCTGCTCGCCGCGGGCGTCGAGCCAAAGGCCATCGGCATCGTCGCGCGCGCGCTCGACCCCTACGACGCTCACCTCCTCGCGCGCTTCGCGCGTGAGCACGGCTTCGCCACCACGCTGCGCGACGAAGCCCCGCTGCTCGCGCATCGCATCGGCCGCGGCGTCGCCTCGCTCCTCCGCATCCGCGACCGCGGATTCCCGCGTGCCGAGGTGCTCGAGCTTGTGCGCGACGGGCTGAAAACGAACACGCGCATCGATGTCGATCGCGCCGACGCCGAGACGCGACGCGCGCGCATCGCCGGCGGCACGAGCGAAGAACTGCGCAGCGTCCGCAGACGCTCGTCGATTCTCGACGACTACATCGCCCTCGTCTCCGAGCTCGAAGATCTCACCGCCCGCATCGACCTCGGCCGCATGACATCGCTCTTCCGCCTCGACACCGACACCGATCTCGAGGCCGCGGATGCCATCGACGAAATCGCCGACCTCTTCAAACGCGCATCGATCTGGAACAAAGGCCTCGACATCGCGTCGATCATCGACGCACTCGAACACGTCTCCCTCAGCCCACTGCCCACTGCCCACTGCCAACTGGTCTGGGCCGGCGACGTCATGCGCTTCCGCGGCCGCACGTTCGAGCATCTCTTCGCCGTGCGCATGCAGGACGATCTCTTCCCGCAACGCCGCAACGACGATCCGCTCCTCCCCGACACCGACCGCCGCATCCTCGGCATCCGCGAGATCGGCGACGGCGCCGACGAGGAACGCTTGCTCTTTCGCCTGCTGCACGACGGAACCACGAAGCAGTTGCACTTCAGCTACGCCGGCGGCGACGGATTCGGCAAAGTGCTCCGCGCCTCACGTTTCGTGCGCGGCCTCCCACTCTCCACTCCAGAACCCCGCGACCACGCAACCGCGCAACCGCGTCAACGCGCGCTCCATCTCCTGGTCAAATCCGGCACGCGCTCACCGTTCGACGGCTACCTCGCGCCCGAAATTCTTCGCGAGCGCATCTCCGTCGCGCTGCGCTCCGTCACGCCGACGCAACTCGAAGACTTCGGCGAGTGCCCGCAGAAATTTCTCCTCAAACACATTCTCGGCGTCGTCGACATCGACGATCCCGAGCGCGACGCCCAGATCCATCATCGCGAAAAGGGAAACCTCGATCACCGCATCCTCGAGCGCTTCTATCGCGGCTGGACTGCATCTGCGGATGATCTCGCGCGCCTCGAAGAGCTCGTCGACGACGAATTCGCGCAGCTCGAAACCAACGCGCCGCCGTTCAACAGAACCGTTCGCGCAATCGAACAGCGCGCGACGAAACGCAACCTGCGCGACTTCGTCGTCAACGATCAGATCGATCTCGCGAACTGCGGACTCGAACCGAAATTCTTCGAGTACCGCTTCGGCGCGAAGTGGCGCGAGCGCGGCGGTGCCGATCGCGATGAGCCGTTCATGGTCGACGCCGGCGGCATCCCCGTGCGCGTCGAAGGACAGATCGATCGCATCGATGTCGGCGGAAATCGCTTCCGCATCGTCGACTACAAGTCCGGCAAAGCGCTCCGCCACCAAAACCTCGGCGAAAAGATCGATCGCGGCGTGCGCCTGCAGCTCGCGCTCTACGCGATGGCCGTGAGCGAGTTCTTCGGCGTCGACGCGTCGCGCGTGAGCGGCACAATCAAACCTCTCATCATCGGAGACGGCAAAGGGAAATTCGCGTTCGAGCTCGCGGAGAAGAGCGGTGGCTTGCACGAAACGCTCGCGATTTTCATCAATGCCATTCAGCAAGGAAGGTTCCCTGCGTTTCCGAACGATCGCGACGACGAATTCAATTCGTGCAAGTACTGCCCGGTGAATCACTCGTGCCGCACCAAGCACGATGCCGAAGAAAAATACGCGGTGCAGCAGAAACACGATCCACGCACGCTGCTGTCGGAGCGCGACGAGTGACGCTGCAGCAGACGTTCGATTTCGCCGGAACCGCGAGCGAAAAACCGTCGCGGCGCAATCTCGTGATCGAAGCAGGCGCCGGCACCGGCAAGACGACCGCGATCGTCGCCGAAGTGCTGAAGCTGATGATCGAGAACGAGGAGCTCGCGCCGGAGCGCATCGTGCTCGTCACATTCACGGAAAAAGCGGCGGGCGAGATCGCCGATCGCATCCGCGAAGCGCTCGAAGCACTCGATGCCGACGAAAGCGCGACGACGTGGCCGATCGGCTCGCGCCATCCGCTCGTCGAGATTCCGCGCGAGAAACGCGGCGCGATCGCGAAGCAACTCGCGCGCATCGATGAATTGCGATCGCAGACGATCCACTCCTTCTGCCAGTCGCTGTTGCGCATGTTTCCGATCGAAGCGGAGCTCGATCCCGGCTTCAAGATCATCGATGGATTCGAGCGGTCGCTGCTCTACGGACAGTTGTACGACGCGTGGCTCGATGAGGAGACGCGCGTGCATCCCGACCCCGAGCTCGTAACGGAGTGGGAGGTGCTGTTCGGGCACGTCGGCTATTTCTTTTTCATTCGCGACCTGGTTTTTCAGTTGCTCGAGCGACGGGATTTGCTGGCGGATGAGTCGTACGAACTTGGGTCCGCCGCGGAAACCGAAGTCGAGATTCTCGAGGCGGTGACTTGGATTCGCGGGTTTCGGGGCGAGATCAAAGATGAATCCGGGCAACGCGTTGTCGAGCACTTGCGATCGGAAAGCGGCGACTCTGTCGCCGCACTCCTAGAACCGATTGCTGCGGATATTCGCAAGATTGATCTGCGGTATTGCACGCCGCTGAAAGAGCCGATGGCCGTGTTGCGCGCCGGCGATAAGGGCGACTCGATTTACGACCGGCTTGTCGCGCATCGCGCCGCGGTGGCGTTGCTCGCGCTCACGCGTCGCTTCATCGAGTATCTCGATCGCGAGAAGCGCAAGCTCGGCGTCGTCGATTTCGATGATTTACTTTTGCGCACGCTTGCGCTGCTTGAAGACGAGCACGTGCTCGCACGTGCTCGCGCGCAATTCGACGCAATCTTCGTCGACGAATTTCAGGACACCGATCGCACGCAGGCGAAGATCATCGATCGCCTCGCGCGCGACGCATCGGGCGCGTACGTCGCGGGAAAGACTGTCGTCGTCGGCGATCCGAAGCAGTCGATCTACGGATTCCGCCGCGCCGATCCGGAGATGTACGAGCGCACGCGCCAGGCGATGCTCGCCGGCGGCGCCGAGCCGCGACGGCTCGACGATCAATACCGCAGCGATCCGCCGCTGCTCACCGCAATCAACGCTGCGTTCGCGAAGCTCTTTCCTCCGCTGCTGCTGAGCGAAGATCCGAACGTCTTTCGTCCCGAGTATCACGAGCTGCGCACCGGAAAAACGTCGAGCGCGCGCGAGCTCGACGCGCGCATCACCTTTCTCCATGAAGAGCACGATGATCGCGCCGATCGTTTTCTCACCGAAGCAGAAGCAATCGCGGAGTGGATCCAGAAACATCGCGACGGGAGCAAGCTCGATCTGCAGCGTTTCGCAATTCTGTTTCGCCGCATGACGATCGTCGACGACTACCTCGACACGCTCGATCGCTACGGCATCCAGTACGTGCTCCCGCCGACGCGGTTGTTCCTCGATCGCCGCGCACCCGTCGATCTGCTCGCCGTGCTGCGCGCCATCGCATTTCCGTTCGATCGCGGCGCGGAGATCTCAGCCGCGCGCACGCCGTACTTCGCATTGACGGATGAGGAGATCGTCGCGGCCGGCGAAGTGTGGGAAAACTTTCAGCATGCACTCACGACCTACCGCGACGCGGCGGCGCACCTCACCGTCTCCGCGCTGATCGACTTCGTCGTCGAGACGAGCGGCATCGAGGCGATCTACGACGCGGCCGCGGACGGCGCGCGGCACAAGCGTCATCTCGAGCACCTGCGCGCGATCGCGTTCGAGTACGACCAGAAAATCGGCGGCTCGGTGCGGCAGTTCGTCGACGAGATCACGCGCCGCCGCCGGGAACCCGATGACATGGAACCGACCCTCGTCGATCCAACACACAACGCGATGCAGATCCTCACCGTCCACGCGGCCAAGGGACTCGAGTTCGACACCGTGATTCTCCCCGATCTCGATTTCCGTCCACCCGGCCCATCGATCTTCGCCGTCGACGAGCCGCGCATGCTCGTCATTCAAGGGCAAGTCCAGACGCTCTCGATGCGCGCGCGCGATCCACTCGGCCGCCGTCTCGAAGAGATCGGCCGCGAGCGCGAAGAAGCGGAGAGCGCGCGCCTCTTCTACGTCGCGGTCACGCGCGCGAAAAGCGAAGTCGTATTCGTCTGCAATCCGAAACTGCGCAAGTCGGGCTTCGGCAAGTACGTCAACGACCTCTTTCAGGTTGCCGGCACGACGTGGCCCGAACCGGGCGTGCGCGACGTGCGCGGCGCGTTCGCATTCGAGCGCATGCAGGCGCGCGGGCCCGGCGAGCGAAGGCGGAAGCGCCTGCGCGACGCAACGCTCGAAGCATCGATCGCAAGCGCGCCAATCGTCGACGCCGATTTCGCGATGCCGTCGTTCGCACTCCTCTCGCGCGCCGACGCCGCGAAATCACGCGCTAGCTCACGCAATCGCGCCGCAGGAATTCTCCTGCATCGCGTGCTCGAACGTTGGGACGCGCGCAGCGACGTCGAGCCGCTGCTGCGCTCCATCGCTTCCGAAGTCGTCGCCGACACCGACACGATCGCACGCGTACGCCAACGCCTCGCCACGATCGCCCGCTCCCCCATGCTCCAACGCATCGCCGCCGCCGAAATCCTCGGCCGCGAGCTCCCCATCCGCGCCAGCAACGGAGAGAAACGCATCGACCTGTTGATCCGTGAAGCGACGCGCGACCTCGTCATCGACTACAAATCCGGCGCGCCGGATGAAGTGCGCCTCGAACGCGATCGCCTGCAAGTGCAGCAGTACTGCCGCGCCATCGCCGCGATCACCGGACGCACATGCGAAGGCGCGCTCTGGTACGTCGGCCTCGACGCCGATCAGGTCGTCGAAGTGACGTAAGATCGCGCGCGCCGATGCCGCTGTCGAAAGTCGTCCTGCTGTCGTTCATCACGCTGCTCACGATGGTGAATCCGCTGGCCGTGATTCCGTCGTTCGTGACGCTGACGGGCGGGATCTCGAATCGCATGCGCGCGAAGGTCGCGCTCGTCGCCGCGATCGCGTGTGTGGTCGTGCTCGCGCTGTTCCTCATCGCCGGCAACTGGGTGTTCCAATTTTTCGGCATCACCGTGCCGGCGTTTCAAATCATGGGCGGCGTGATCTTCTTCACGAACGCGCTGCGCACGCTGATCGAAGACGAGCGCGGGAGCAGCGTCGGCGCGAGCAAGCCCACCGCGGAAGTCGACATCGAGAAAGCGGAGATCGATCCCGCATCGATCGCCGTCGTGCCGCTCGCGGTGCCGATGCTCTCCGGCCCCGGCGCGATCACGTCGACGATGGTGCTCGTCAATCTCTATCCCGCCATCGAGCAGAAACTCGCGGTCTGCGTCTCGATCGTGGGCGTGGGCATCGCGTCATACGCCGTGCTGCTCGCCGCCGTGCCGCTCTCGCGCTTCATCGGCGACCGCGGCCGCGCCGTCTTCGCAAAAATCATGGCCCTCCTCCTCGGCGCCATCGGAATCCAATTCGTCATCAACGGACTCAAGCCCGTGCTGATGGAGATTCTGAAGGCGTCGTAAACTCGCGCGCGTATATGAAGGCTCTCTTTCTCATCAACGCCCGCTCCGGCAAGAAGCGCGATTTCGATGTGGCCGAGGTCATCAAGGCGAGTTGTGGGGATTGGGAGATTGATGTCGTCGCGTGTCAGCGGAAGGAAGACCTCGATGCGATCGTCGATGATGCGGAGCGGCGCGCGTTCGATGTGTTGTACGCGGTCGGCGGCGATGGCACGGTGCACGAGACCGCGAAGCGGCTTGTCCATCGCAACATCGCGCTCGGCATTCTGCCGATCGGATCGGGCAACGGATTCGCGCGGCACATCGGCTTGCCGACGGAGCCCGCACCCGCGATCGCCGCGTGCCGCGGCGGACGCATCGTCACGATCGACACCGCGATCGTGAACGACATGCCCTTCCTCGGCATCATGGGAATCGGCTTCGACGCCGTCGTCGCCGATCGATTCGCGTCGAGCACGACGCGTGGCTTGCAGACGTACGTGAAAGTAGGGCTGCGCGCGTACGCCAACTACGAGCCGGAAGAGTACGAGCTCGTCGTCGACGGCGTCGCAATGCGGCGCAAGGCGTTCATCCTCGCGATCGCCAATTCGGGACAGTACGGCAACGAAGCGCGCGTGGCGCCCCATGCGTCGGTCGTCGACGGCCTGCTCGATCTCGTGATTATCGACGACCCGTCGCTCATCAAGACTCCGGTGATGCTGAGCCGCCTCTTCCTCGGCACGTTCGATCGCGCAAGCGGTGTGACGACGATGCAAGCGCGCGCGATCACGATCCGCCGCGCGGCCGCGGGACCTGCGCATCTCGATGGAGAGCCGCTGACGTTGCCGGAAGAGTTGCGCGTGCGCGTGGTACCGCAGTCGCTGCGATTGCTGGTGCCGGATCAGGCGGAAACGTTTTAGGAGTGCGGTGGCGACGGAGCCACCGCTTTGTGATCCGGATACGAACGCGGTGGCTCCGCCGCCACCGCACTCCTAAACTCACGCCAGCCCAAACATCTCCGCGTACTTGCGAATCGCCTCGCGGGTTCCCGTCACGCGCAGCCCCGTCGCTCATCAAAACGCCGGTGATGCTGAGCCGCCTCTTCCTCGGTACGTTCGATCGCGCAAGCGGCGTGACGACGATGCAAGCGCGCGAGATCACGATCGGCCGCGCGGCCGCGGGGCCTGCGCATCTCGATGGCGAGCCGCTCACGCTGCCGGAAGAGTTGCGCGTGCGTGTGGTGCCGCAGTCGCTGCGATTGCTGGTGCCGGATCAGGCCGAAACGTTTTAGGAGTGCGGTGGCGACGGAGCCACCGCTTTGTGATCCGGATACGAACGCGGTGGCT
>DATKFO010000695.1:0-3329 GCA_035544355.1 Thermoanaerobaculia bacterium | reverse complement strand
TCACGCTACCCAAAGCGGCGGCATGGCCGCCGCACTCCAAAACTATTTTGCGACGATGGTGGCGCGCGCGAAGCCGGTGGTGCTCGCGATCTGGTCGACGACGGCGATCGTGAGCGTCTGTTCGCCTTCGGGCACGGTGAGATCGAACGAATAGAGAATCGGTTGTTGCAGCATTTCTTTCGCGGATTTCGCGGGCACGCGCACCGGCTGCACGCGCCTCGCGACCTCGGACATGGTGCCGTCTTTCATCCGCAGCATGAAGTAGAGCTTGAATCCGCCGGCGACGTCGTCGCGATCGGGCAGCAGCGTGATCGTCTGCGGCACGAGGATTTTCACCGGCACCACGAAATCCTTTTCCTTGCGCACGGGCGTTCCGGTTTCGACGCTGATGTTCCACTCGTTGCGCACCGGCGCGTCGAGCGTGAATGCGATCACGCGATCGACCATCTGCGCGTCGGGAGTCTTCACCGGATACGAGCGGCGCGCGCGCACGCGATAGTCGCGATTCTTCGTCTTGACGACGATGCGGTGATCGCCTTCGGTGCCGCTGCGGAATCCGATGAAGTAGAACGCGTCGAGGTCGCGCAGCACGGTTTCGAGCGCGACCGCGAAGTTGCGCGTGCCGGTGAGCGCGATGCCGCCCGTCTCGAACGCGATCGCGTTGAACGGCAGCGCGCTGTTCGTGAAGTCCATGAACGTGTCGGCGATGTCGCTGGTGTTGCGGCGGCTTGCGGCGAGCATGCCCTGTCCCGTGTCGCCAAGGGAGATCATGTACATCGTGACGCCGGCGGCGTTTGCGTCGGTGGCGATCGCACGCAGCACCTCGCGCGTGTTCATTTCCTGCGACTGCAGGATCGCGCGCTCGGGCGGCGCGGTGCGCATGCGCGACGAGAATTCGCGCATCGCCCACTGCGAGAGATCGAGGCCGGGCAGCTGGGGCAGGCTGCCGCCGGCGAAGATCATCACTTTCTTCGCGTCGGCGCCGGCGAGCGTCGACAGCGTGAGCTTCACCGCCTTCGCCACGATCTCGGTGCGCTGTTGCGTGTGCTGCGCGTAGAAGCGAATGCGGTTGTTGCATTCGTTGAACGCCTGCTCGATGGTCATCTTCGGCGGGCGCTCCTGCGTGAGCTCGATCATCTGAAAGCAGTCGCGCTTGATGAGCTCCTGCGATTCGGTGGCGAGGCTCGACGTCGACGGCGCATTGTCGCGTGCGAGCGCGACTTGGATCGCTGTGGCGTCGCCGGTGTAGTCGATGACGGCGCGCGTACGTCCGTTGAACGCGACCACCGCGGCTTGATCGCCGTCGCGCAGCAGACCCTCGATCGATTTGTTGATCGCATCCAGAAGCTGCTTTCGGCGGAACGTGTCGGTCGAAGTGTCGTCAATGAAGAAGAGGATGCGCCGCGGGCGTTTGTCTTCCGGCGGCGGCGCTTGCGTCGGCGTCGTCGAAACGCTCGTCTCGGTGATGAACTCCGCGAAGTTCGTGATCGGGCGCGGCTGATTGTCTTCGAGGACCTCGAAGTCGTCTTTCGTGAGGCCGGTGATCGGCTTGCCGCTCTTGTCGGTAACGACGACGTCGATGTTCGTGACGCGGACTTCGATCGTCTCGGTGACCTGCGCGGCGACGGGGAAGGCGAGGAGGCAGTAGGCAGTGAGCAGTAGACAGTTGGCAGAGGTGCGCAGGGATCTTCTGCCCACTGCCCACTGCCCACTGCCCACTGCCAACTGCCTACTGCCCACTCGTCTCACCTCGCCACGACTTTCGTCCGCGCGAAACCTGCGCTGTTCGTGACCTGATCGACCACCGCAACCGACATCGTCAGCTCGCCGGGGCGCACCATCACCTCGGACGTGTAGACGAGCGGTTTCTTCATCATCTCCGTGGCCGATGCGGAGGTGATGCGGATCGGCTGTACGTGCTTGGACACTTGCGACATTGCGCCGTGAGTGTCGCCGACGGCGATGTACACCGTGAATCCGCCTTCGACGTCATCGCCTTGCGGCAGCAGCGTGAGTCCCGGCGGGATGGTGACGGTGATCGGAATCTTGTACGTCGATCCGACGCGCACCGGTTTCGCGGTCGCGAGTTGGATCGCGAGCTCGGGCGACGGGATGGCGTTGAAGATGTTCGAGACGACGCGGTCTTCGATCTGCTGCTCCGCGCTTTTCGCGACGTAGCTCGAGCGCGAGCGCACCTGATAGTCGTGATTTTTCGGACGCACGACGATGCGGTGCGAGCCGGAGTCGCCGGTCGTGTGATAGCCGAGGGAGTAGTAGGAGGCGAGATCGTTCGCGACGGTGCGGACGGCGAGATCGAAATTGCGCGACGACGTGAGCGCGACGCCGCCGGTGATCTTCGCGATCGTCTGAAACGCCTGCGCGGTGTTCGTGAACTCGGTGAAGCCCTCGACCGAGTCGGGAAGCTCGTTGCTTTCCGAGCTGCCGCCTTCGGGATCGGCGGTATCGATCATGTACATCGTCACGCCGTTCGCGTTGGCGTTGCGCGCGAGCTTGTTGATGTCGAGCGTGAGCGAGCGATGGCCCGACTCCGCGATCAGGTTCGTGTTGCCCATCGCCGGGATGGTGCGCATCCACTGAAAGATATCTGCCCCCGGTTTGTCGGGAAGGTGCGCGCCGGCGAAGACCATCGCCTTCTTCCCTTCCAATCCCGACATCGCGGTGAGCGTCGTGTTCACCGCTTCGATGAGCAGCTTCGCGTTCAGCGAGACCTCATCCGCGAACGCGCGCACGACACTCGCGAGCGCATCGGGCGACACCTGCGGACCGCCGCGTCCGCGGCCCATCGATTGTGCCGTCAGCATGAAGTTGATCTTGTCCTTCACGAGTTGCTTCTGCGATGCGAGGCTGTTCGCCGTGGCGCCGTCGCGCGCGACTTTGTTCATCGCGGCGCGCAGCAACACGCGATCCGAGGTGAACGGCTGGTTGATCTGGAGCCCGCGGCACCACGTCGCGATCATCGCCTCGTCGCCTTCGCGCACGAGCTCGTCGAGCTGCTTGTCGATCGCCTTGAAGACTTCGTTGCGGCGGAACGGATGAATCGAATAGTTGTCGATGAAGAAGACGACGCGCCGTTTGCGGATCTCGACCGGCGGCTCGGGCGCGGGCTCGGTGGACGTTGCTGCGTCCGCAACGGTCGCAGGCGCGGACGCGCCGTTTGCGCGCACTTCGTAGAAATTCGAGATCGGCTGCGGCTTGCCGTCCTCGAGCAGCTCGAAATCATTTTTCGTGAGGCCGGTGACGCGATTGCCCTTCGCGTCGGTGACCACGACGTCGACGTTCGTGATGCGCACGTCGATCGATTCGATGAA
>DATKFO010000694.1:0-3515 GCA_035544355.1 Thermoanaerobaculia bacterium | reverse complement strand
GGAGCCGCCGATGTTGTTCGAAGCGGCGATGATCTTGGTCGGATCCCAGTAGTTGACGCGAATGTCCGACTCGCTGCGCGACGCGGTCTGCGAGCCTGACGTGCGCACGTTCGTTCCCGCGCTCGCGGTGTTCACCGACATGCGCCACGGCGCGCGACCTCGCTCTTCGTCTTCATCATGATCGCCGAACGTGGTTCCCGGCAGCATCGACGCATCTGCGTTTCCCGGTTTGAGGTCCTGGTGCGATTCCATCCACTCGAGGACTTCTTTCAGAACGAGCGGATATCCTCCCGTCGGGTCGTTGTCATTGTCGTAATTGACCTCGGCATGTCCCTTCCGCCAATAGACTTTGAGCCAGGGCGGAACGATCGTGTCGTCGGCGTCTTTGTCCTTGAGCTTCGAGAAATCCTGGTTGTCTTTGATCAACTTCTCCAGGGCGCTTCCCTTCTTCACGTGCGCTTTCTTGAGCTGGTCGTCGAGTGAGGGGAACTTCTTCGCCGCACTCGCGACAGTCGCTGCGAGGAACATGATTGCCAGGACCGTAGAGATTTTCTTCACTGAGGATCCCTTCCTGAAACTCTTCGAATTTTTGGCGAGAGACGGCGCCCACCCAGATCAAGATCTGTGCCGTCAATAAATCGCCCAATTCGAGAGTTTTGGTGGTTTTCTTGACCCAGAAGGACGGAAAACGGAGGTCAAGACTTGAGAGCTGGCAGCTTGCGTGACCCACTCGAGGAGTGGGTCACGCGGCCGGCAATCAGATTCGAATGTCGCGCAGTGATCCCAACGGCACCGGCGCGGTCGCCGATTCGAGCATCGATTCTTCTCCGCCTTCGAACGGCTCGAACGCTTTCAGCGCGGGAAATCCGAGCTTCGTTTTCGTCTCGAGATCTTTCAGCGAGACCTGATACACGTCGTACGGACCGATCTCGAATTCTTCCGCGGGAAGGTTCTTGATCAGCGTCGCCTGGCTGAGCACGAATGCGAGCGCGGTCGGTCGCCCGTCGTCGCGCGCGAAGACGACGATCTTCCAGAACTCGCGCGGAATCTGCAGCCCGCGATGTTTGCGATCGTTCTGGCGGAACACCGGTCCGTTGTAGATCGAGATCTTGCGATTGTTGCGCGCGGCCTGTTCGGCGATGTGGTTCTCGATGTTGCCCCACAGCTTCAACTTCTTTTTGTTCGCGAGGCCGCTCTGATTGAAGATCTCGTGCTGCGGCGAGCAGTTCGTGAAGTGGAACGTGTCGTCGTTCGCGAGCTTCGCTTCGTCTTCGTCCGCGCCCCACGCGGCGTCCGCGCGGCGCACGAGATGTCCGCGATCGAGCGGATTGTTTTTGTAGAACTCTTCGCCCGCCTGCACTTCCTGCGGAATGCGCGGATCGAAGAACCAGCGATCGCTTCCTTCGCGCTCGAACTCGACTTCCGCATCGGGATCGTAGTTACCGACGCTGAAGAATGCGATGCGGCGCTTCGCGTTCAGCGCGGCGCTGTAGTGGTAGTACTTCAGCTCGAATCCCGATCCGTTCACTTGCGCAGCATCCGCTTGCAACGCAGCGCTCAGCACAGGCAGCGGCGCGTTGAATCCGCAGAAGTCGGGATCGTATCCGGGACGATTGTCGTAATCGGGATCGGGCTTCACGCTTTCGACGAAGCCCGTCGTCGCCTGTTGGACGGTGAGCGACTGTGATGCGGCGATCGGCGCGCCGCCGCCGAGGGAGAGCGTGATCGTGAGCGGGACCGTGATGGTGATCGCGCCGCCATGCGCGGACGCGGCGCTCGTTGCTGGCGTGGTGGGCGAAGGAAGTTCCACCGGGGTCGACGACACCGGAGCAATTCCCTCGGGACGAATCGGCGGAATGACAGGACCAGTCGGGCTCAAGAGCTCCTCCCTCAGCGGTTTCGCGGTCGCGGTGAGCGGCGCCGCTTTGATGTGTTCGACGAGACGCGAGACACGAATGCCTTCGTTCGAGACCCAATCGATGCGATCGGGATCGTCGTTCTCCTGCCAGACGTGTCCGTCTTTGTCGAGGATTTGTCCGGCATCGTTCATGCGCGGGATCGCGGAGTGATGCAGCGCGACGACTTCCCATTCGTCGTTGAACACCGGTGAGCCGGATGAGCCGCGCTCGGTGTCGCATTCGTAATGCGCGAACGGACCGTCGGCGGGAAGATCGACGAGCTTGTTCTCGCGCAGCGCGATCTGCTTCATCTCGCCGCGCGGATGCTGGACGATGTTGACCGGATCGCCGATCACGATCTTTCCTTCGACCGGGATCAGCGGGCAGTAGCCGAACTCTTTCAGCGCGCGTCCCGTTGCGGACGTCGCCTTCACCGCGCAGAGCGCGAAGTCGAGATCCTTGTCGTTGAGAAAAAACGTCGCGGGATCGAGCTCGAAGCGATGCACGGTGAGCGCGTTGCCGAAGCGATCGAGCTGGTAGTCGAACTCGACGACGCTCTTCGCCGCTTCTGCGGCATCGTGCAGCACGTGCCAGTTCGTGAGCAGCAGGTGCGGCGAGACCATGAAGCCGGTGCCGTACGCGACGCGGCCTCCGCCGAGGCGTGTGACGATGCGGCCGACGGCGCTTTTTACTTCGAGCGCGCGATCGAGAAAATCGATCGAGAGAAAATCGCGCGTCTCGCCGATCACGCGCTCCATCAGCTCCTGATCGATTTCTTCCGGACGGATCGGGCCGCGATTCACGAGCGGCATCAGCTCCTCCGGAATCGCGGCCGCCGCCGTGCGCGGCATCGCCTGTTTCACCTTGTCGAGCAGGCGATTCGCGCGGCGTGCGAGGCGCTCCTTTGATTCGACGGCGGTGATGCCTTCGTTCTTCAGCTTCGCGAGATTCCCTTCGCGGTTCGCGTTGTGGCGGCGCCAGCGTTCGCCGGCGGCGCGCACGATCGCCAGATCGAACCTCAGCTCATTTTCGGGGGCAGCCATGCACACATCCTCCCACCTTAAGGGAGTGACACAGGCGTGGATTTTCCTACCGCGGTATATTCGCTAAAGATGCCGAGCTCGGCATGACGCTTCACATCGGCAAAGCCCGCGGTGCGCAAAGCGTCGAGGATGACCTCGGGACGCACGCAGTCGCGCGTCGTCTCCCAGTAGTAGCGCATCAGCTGCGCGGCGCGGCGACTGCGCGTCCACGCGAGCACGCCGAGCGGCACGACGCCGCCCATGTACGCGCCGAGAAACGCGCGGCCGATGCGCGACTCGGGCGACGTGATCTCGAGGATGAGGATGCGTCCGCCGGGCCGCAGCACGCGGCGGCATTCGTTGAACACGAGCGCGAGATCGGCGAAGTGGCGCAGCGCGAAGCCGATCGTGATCATGTCGAACGACGCATCGGCGAACGGAAGACGCTCCGCGGCCGCGCCGATTTTCGGCATGCCGTGATTGCCGGCGCGCAGCATGCCGATGCTCGGATCGGCGCCGACGATGTCGTGCGTGGTTGCATATTCAGCGCGTGCGACGACGCCGGTTCCGGTCGCGAGATCGAGCACGCGCATGC
>DATKFO010000693.1:0-10290 GCA_035544355.1 Thermoanaerobaculia bacterium | reverse complement strand
AACGGGATGATCACGCTCCGCCGCTCAGGTCTGGTTAAAATCAAAGAAGGAATCACGACTGTCGAAGAGGTTGTTCGCGAAACAGTGCTTTAGGACGAGTAGGCAGTGAGCAGTCGGCAGTAGGCAGTGGGTGAACCACTGCCTACTGCTAACTGCCTACTGCATCAGTAAACCGGAGAGTGCATGGCTGTTACTCTGCATCAGCTTCTGAAGACGATGGTCGAGCGCGGCGGCTCGGATCTGCACGTCACCACGAACTCGCCGCCGCAGATCCGCATCGACGGCAAGCTCGTCCCGCTCGACATGCCGCCGCTCGCAGCGCCGGAGACCAAGCAGCTCGCGTACTCCGTGCTGACCGACGCACAGAAACATCGCTTCGAGGAAAACCTGGAGCTCGATCTCTCGTTCGGCATCAAAGGTCTCGCGCGTTTCCGCGCGAACATCTTCAATCAGCGCGGCGCGACCGCCGCCGTTTACCGCCAGATCCCGTACGAGATCCTCGGATTCAAGGAGCTCGGACTCCCTGCGGTCGTCGAAGAGATTTGCAACAAGCCGCGCGGACTCGTGCTCGTCACGGGACCGACCGGCTCCGGCAAATCGACGACGCTCGCCGCGATGATCGACAAGATCAATCGCGAAAATCACATGCACATCATCACGATCGAGGACCCGGTCGAGTTCCTCCATCAGCACAAGAACTGCATCGTGAATCAGCGCGAGCTGCACGCCGACACGCACTCGTTCAGCAACTCGCTGAAATCCGCGCTGCGCCAGGATCCCGACGTCGTGCTGATCGGCGAGATGCGCGACCTCGAGACCATCGAGTCCGCGCTGCGCATCGCCGAAACGGGCCACCTCACGTTCGGCACGCTGCACACCAACTCCGCCGCGCAGACCATCAACCGCATCGTCGACGTGTTCCCCGCGCACCAGCAACCGCAGATTCGCGCGCAGCTCTCGTTCGTGCTCGAAGGGATCCTCTGCCAGTCGCTGCTCCCGAAAGCGAACGGCAAGGGACGGGCGATGGCGATGGAGATCCTCGTTCCGAACGCCGCGATCCGCAACCTCATCCGCGAAGACAAAGTGCATCAGATCTACTCGATGATGCAGACCGGCCAGTCGAAGTACGGAATGCAGACGTTCAATCAGTCGCTGGCCACGCTCTACTTCAAGAAGATGATCACGCTGCAGATCGCGTTGTCGCGCTCGTCGAATCCCGACGAGCTGCAGGAAATGATCTCGCGCGGTGCCGGCGCGATCTTCCCGCAAGGGCAGGCAGCTGCGGGCGGCGCTCCGCGTCCGCCGCGACCGGCTTAGAGATTTGTTGGCCGATGGCCGATGGCCGTTGGTCGTGATGGGAGGAGTGGGTTTTCCGGTCAACGGCCAACGGCTGACGGCCAACGAGTAGGGGAGGAAACGATGCCGACATTCGAGTGGAAGGGAACTGCACGCAACGGACAAGTGCAGACGGGTGTGCTCAACGCGGATTCGAAAGATGCCGTGATCGCGCAGATGCGGCGTCAGCAGGTCGTCGTCACCGCGGTCAAGGAAAAGGGAAAAGAGATCGCGGTTCCGAAGTTCGGCGGGCGCGTTCCGCCGCAGATGATCGCCATCTTCACGCGGCAGTTCTCGGTCATGATCGATGCCGGTCTGCCGCTCGTGCAATGCCTCGAGATTCTTGCCGGGCAGCAGGAGCACAAAGTTTTCAAGCGCACGCTGATCCAGATCCGCCAGGACGTCGAGTCGGGCTCGAGCCTCGCCGACGCGATGCGCAAGCATCCGAAAGTCTTCAGCGACCTCTTCACGAACATGGTCGCCGCCGGCGAAGCGGGCGGTATTCTCGACACGATCCTGCAGCGTCTCGCCACGTACATCGAAAAAGCGGTCAAGCTCAACGGGCAGGTCAAATCGGCGATGATCTATCCGGTCGCCGTCATCTCGATCGCAATCATCGTCGTCGCGATCATTCTGTGGAAAGTCATTCCCGTGTTCGCAGCGCTGTTCAAAGGTCTCGGCGCCGAGCTGCCGATGCCGACGCGCGTCGTCATCGCGCTCTCGAACTTCATCGCCGATTTCTGGTGGCTCATCGGCATCCTCGGTGTCGCCTCCGTCTATTCGGTGCGCCGCTATCACCAGACGTACAAAGGCAAGCGCGTCGTCGACGGCATCCTGCTCAAGCTGCCGGTGTTCGGCATGCTGCTCCGCAAGATCGCCGTCGCGCGTTTCTGCCGCACGCTCTCGACGCTCACGTCATCGGGCGTTCCGATTCTCGACGGTCTGACGATCACCGCGAAAACCGCGGGCAACTCGATCGTCGAAGACGCGATCATGGCCACGCGGCGCTCGGTCGAAGAAGGCAAGACCATCAGTGAGCCGCTCGGCGACACCGACGTGTTCCCGACGATGGTCGTGCAGATGATCGCGGTCGGTGAACAGACCGGCGCGCTCGACACGATGCTTTCGAAGATCGCCGACTTCTACGAAGAAGAAGTCGACACCGCAGTGGCGGGTCTGATGAAGCTGCTCGAGCCGATTCTCATCGCGTTCCTCGGCGTCGCCATCGGCGGCATCGTCATCGCGATGTACATGCCGATGTTCAGCCTCATCGGTCAGATCGGATAATTTGGAGCGGCGGCCCTGCCGCCGCTTTCCGTCATGCCCCAGCTTTCGTCGAACGCCCGGATGCTCATCGCAATCCGGGTCATCGTCGTCACGACGCTTTTGCTCGCGTCGCTGATCATTCAGTACACCGTTCACGACGTACTGCCGATCAACTATCTCTACATCACCGCGGGCCTCACGTACGGGCTGACGCTCGTCTACATCGCGCTCTCGCGCTTGATCGAATCGGCCGCGCTCAATCTCATCATCCAGATCTTCGGCGATCTCCTCGTCGAGACTCTGCTCGTTTACTTCACCGGCGGACTCGATTCGCCGTTCTCGTTTCTCTATCTCGTCTCGATCATCACCGCATCGATTCTTCTCTATCGCCGCGGTGGATTGCTCGCCGCATCGGGCGCGGTGATTCTCTACGGCGCGCTCGCCGATCTGATGTACTACCACCTGCTCCCGATTCCGGAGCAGTCGCTGTTTTTGCCGATGCAGTGGACGTCGTCGCGCCTCTACGTGAACATGGCGACGAACTTCGCCGGCTTCTACGCGGCGGCGCTGCTCACGTCGTACGTCTCCGAAAAACTGCAGCAGACGTCGGTCGCGCTCGATCTCCATCGCCAGAATCTCGCGGAGCTGCGCGCGCTGAATCAGAACGTCGTCGACTCGATTCCGTCGGGCCTCATCACGCTCTCGTCATTCGGCACCGCGGCGTTCGTCAATCCCGCGGGCTGCCAGATTCTCCAATTGCAGCCGCACGAAGTGCTCGGGCGCCACATCACCGAGCTCGCGTTTTTCGACGTGAACGAATGGAACTCCGTGCGCGCGCAGCTCGGCAGCGGGAACGTCGTGCGTTCGGAAGTCGACGACTATCCGCTCGGCGGCGAGATGCGCAGCATCGGCTTCGCAGTCACGCCGCTCACGACACTCGACGGCGCGGCGGCGGGATACACCGTCATCTTTCAGGACCTCACCGAGATGAAGAAGCTCGAGGCCGAGGTGCGGCTGAAGGACAGGATGGCCGCGGTGGGTGAGCTGTCCGCGGGCATCGCGCACGAGATTCGAAATCCGCTCGCTGCGATCGCGGGATCGGTGCAGGTGCTGAAGAACTCGAAATCGATCACGCCGCAGGAACAACGGCTGATGTCGATCGTGCTCAAGGAATCGGAGCGGCTCAACAAATCGATCGCGGACTTTCTCCGCTTCGTGCGCCCGCAGGAAAAAATCCCCGCGGAGTTCGACATCGCTGCATCTCTCTCCGAGACGCTCGATCTGCTCGCGAATTCGTCGGAGCTACGCGCCGATCACGAAATTCGCCGCGAGATTCATCCGCCGACATTTGTCCTCGTCGGCGACGCGGATCAAATTCGCCAGGTATTCTGGAACCTCGCGCGCAACGCGGTGCAGGCGATGCCGAACGGCGGCGTGCTCACCGTGCGCACTGAGATTCGCGACGGCGCGTACGACATCGTGTTCATCGATAGCGGGCGCGGGATGTCCGAGGGTGATCAGCGGCGCTTGTTCCAACCGTTCCGCACGAACTTCCCGAGCGGCACAGGCCTCGGCATGGCGATCAGTTTTCGCATCGTGCAGGAGCACGGCGGCCGCATCGACGTGAGCTCGCGCGAAGGCAGCGGCACCGCCATCACCGTCAGCCTTCCGGCCGTGACACTCGCAGCGGCTACAATCAGTTAGATGGCTGACGCCCGCCTGCTCGACGCGAACGTCGAGCCCGAAGATCTTCAGGCCGAACTTTCTCTCCGCCCGAAATGGCTGCGCGAGTACATCGGCCAGACAAAGGTCAAAGCGAATCTCGAGATCTCGATTACTGCTGCGCGCAATCGCAGCGAGACGCTCGATCACGTCCTTCTCTTCGGTCCGCCGGGACTCGGCAAGACCACACTTGCGAACATCATCGCGAACGAGATGAACGCGAGCCTGCGCGGAACGTCAGGGCCGGCGCTCGAAAAGCCGGGCGATCTCGTCGCGATTGTCACGAATCTCGAAGCAGGCGATGCGTTGTTCATCGACGAGATCCATCGCTTGCCCGCGCCCGTCGAAGAGGTTCTCTACTCGGCGATGGAGGATTTCAACGTCGACGTCGTGATCGGACAAGGCCCCGCGGCACGCACGCTGAAAGTCGAATTGCCGCGCTTCACGCTCATCGGCGCCACGACGCGTGCGGGCCTGCTCACCGCACCGCTGCGCGCGCGCTTCGGCATCGTGCACCGTCTCGATTTCTACGACGTCGAGGCGCTCGACGTGATCGTGCACCGCTCGTCGGACATTCTGGGCATTCCGATCGACAAGGAAGGCGCCGTCGAGATCGCGCGGAGATCGCGCGGTACACCGCGCATCGCGAATCGTCTCTTGCGCCGTGTGCGCGACTATGCCGAGGTGCGGCATCAGGGGAGTGTGGACGTCGGCATCGCACGCGAAGCGCTGCAGATGCTCGAAGTCGACGACTACGGACTCGACGAAATCGATCGCAAATTGCTGACGACGATCATCGAGCGCTTCGGTGGCGGTCCCGTCGGTGTGGGCGCGCTCGCGTCATCGATCGCCGAAGACCGCGGCACGATCGAAGATCTCTACGAGCCGTATCTCATCCAGATCGGCTTCCTGCTCCGCACGCCCCGCGGCCGCGTCGCGAGCCGCACCGCCTACGCGCACTTGGGATACCCGATCTCCGCTTCGCGCACGCAACGCGATTTGTTCTAGCGCTGCTCACCCTGTGTCGTCCTTATAGGTGCGAAGGACCCCCGCCAGTGACACGAGACACGCTCCGTCGGCAGGGGATCCTTCGCGCCCACCCGCCGCCCGCTCAGGATGACACTTACGCGCACCTCAGCGCTGCGGCGAGATCGTCGTGATCGCTTGCGTCTCGTTGTTCGTCACTGAGACGAACGCCCAAACAGCCGTCCCGGAGTCCGACGTCACCGTCACCGTGAGCGGCACGGTGCTCGACGCGAACGAGGGAAAATCGCTGACCTGCGCGTACGCCGGCTCGAACAGATGTTTGCCGGGTTGCAGATGCACGACGCGCTCGCTGTGAATGAAGCCGGGCGGGAATCCGCCGAGGAACGTGACGGTCACATTCGTTTCCGCGGTTCCGTAGATGCGGAGCGTGTTGCGGAATCGCGAGTCGACCGGCACGTTCGTCATCGCCAGCGTTTCCGTCGTCACGAATTCGCGCGCGTGCACGACCGGAATCTCCGTGCCGAGGTTGAGTGCGGCGCGTGACGTGTCGTGCACGCGAAGGCCGGTCGCGAGTTTTTTCGCGTCGTCCGCGCGCACGTAGATGAAGCGACCCGGCGAGCCGGAATAGATGATCGATCCGAGCGGTGAGTCGAGCGTTCCGTGCGAGAGCACCAACAGCGGAATGTCGATCAGCGCTTCCGGCGGAATCGGCGGAAAACCACCGCAGATGGGACACGATTGCTCGAGCCCGAACACCAGCGTCCCCGACGAGCTCGCGTTCCACGCGGTGAACGTCGTGCGGAACTCCGAGCCGAACGAGCCGCGTGCAGGCGGCGTGAGAATCGGAAGCAGGATTCGCTCGAATGCGTCCGGCACGCCGCCTTTGAATTCGAAATCGAGGAGCGCGCCGAAAAGCTGCTCGCCTTCACGCACGACGACGGTCGAGTCGCCCGGCAGGTGCGCGGGCGTGACCGCCTTCAGCGTGTGCGCATCGATCTTCTCGAGCGACGTCGCGGGGATCCCGCCGAACACCACCGAGTACGGACCGACGGGGAAGTTCCCCATGATCAGAACTTCGGTTCCGCCCGCAGAGGGGCCGGACGTTGGCGAGAGCGCCGAGACTTCGACGGCGAAGGCCGCCGGAGCGAAAAGCAGCAGCAGGAGTGCCGAAAGTGTGCGGAAGTGCATATGCAACATTAGACCCGCGCACTCGTCGCGTTGTGTCAACCTTTATTGAACTAATCGCGACGAAAATGTGCACCGCGCGAGACGGGATTGCGCAGCGCTGCGTTGGCGACGATCGCCGCCATCTGCTGTCCGTGAAACAGCTCGACGATGTTCTTGCTGATCAGCGACTCGTGGTAGTACTTCGTCAATCGATTGCCGAGCTGCCGCATGTCCGCAACCGCGCGCTTGAGCCGCTCGAACGTGCGCACGATGCCCACGTAGTTCCACATCGTGTGCTGCAGCGTCGTCCAGTCCTGAAGAATCAGCGCGGGATCTTCGAGATTGAGTCGGCCCGGCGGCTGCCAATCCGGAATCGTCGCGAGAATCGATGCAGGAACCGACGCGAGTCCCGGCGGATGCGATGAGTACGCGCGACGCACGCCGTTGCCGCTCGGCGGCGCAGCGGACAATTTCTCGCGAATCGATTGCGCTGCGTAGTAGCCCCACGTCAGTCCTTCGAGCAGCGACGTCGACGCCAGTCGATTGCCGCCGTGCACGCCGGAGCACGACGTCTCGCCGATCGCATACAAGCGGCTGAGCGTCGTCTCGCCGGAGAGATTCACGAGCACGCCGCCGCAGAAGTAATGCGCTGCGGGCACCACCGGAATCGGATCGCGCTCGATGTCGACGCCGATGTCCGCGCACGCTTTGTAGATGTTCGGGAAGCGCTCCGGAATCGGATCGGGACCGTGGTAGAAGTTCGCGAGGTCGAGGAAGACGAATTCCTCTTTGTTCGACGTCATCTCCTCGACGATCGCGCGCGCCACGACGTCGCGCGGCGCGAGGTCTTTCAGCTCCGGCGCGTGCCTCTCCATGAAGTACTCGCCCTTCTGATTGCGAAGGCGCGCACCCTCGCCGCGCAGCGCCTCGGAAATCAGATAGTGATTCGCCTTCTTGTCCGCGAGCGCCGTCGGATGAAACTGCACGTACTCCGCATTCATGATGCGCGCGCCTGCGCGCTGCGCCATCACCACGCCGTCGCCGATCGCGCTGCGCGTGTTCGTCGTGTGCAGATAGATCTGCCCGACGCCGCCCGTCGCGAGAATCGTGTAATCGGCGAAGACGGTGTAGACGTCGTTCGTGGTGTTGTCGAGCAGGTATGCGCCGAGGCATTCGTTCGTGAGGCGATAACGGACCTGCATGTCGGTGGGGTGGTGGTGCGTGGTGAGCAGATCGATCGCGGTGACGTTCGTCGCGAGCGTGATGTTCGGCTCGTTCTTCACGCGATTGAGCAACGACGTCTCGATCGCACGGCCGGTCGCATCGCCGGCGTGAATGATGCGCGGCTGCGAGTGCGCGCCTTCCTGCGTGAGATCGAGCTCGCCTTCGTCCGTCGTCGAGAATGGAACGTGGATCTCGTCGAGCAGCAGCGCCTTGACGACCTTGGGCCCTTCCTCGGCGAGAAAGTTGACCGCTTCTTCGTTCGAGAGTCCCGCCCCGGCGCGAAGGATGTCGGCGACGAGCTTCTCCGGCGTGTCGTCCGCGCCCTGATAAATGATCCCGCCCTGCGCCCAGAACGTATTGCAGTCTTTCGGATCGATCGATTTCGTGACGAGCAGCACCTTGATGCCGGCGCCCGCGAGCGTGAATGCGGTGGTGAGGCCCGCGATGCCGGTGCCGATCACCAGCGCGGGATAGTGCTCACGGTTTTTCAACTCAGGCACGCGCGCGGATTGTAGTCGCTGGGCGACGCGTCGTCCCCGTTTCGAAACAGAAACCGCGTAAACCGTTTGCGCTCCTCCCGCGTCTCAATGGCATAGAAGCTGCGGAAGGATGCAATTCATGACGTCCGGAACAACGAAGTTCAAGGCCACACTGTTCACTGCACTGATCGTCATCGTCGCAGGAGCGGCCATTCTCCACGCCTCGAATGTCTCGATCGTGGGAACGCCGCTGCCGTCGGAGAACCGCGAAGCGCTCAAGCGCGAGCTGGAACGTAACGCTCCTGCAAACGTTCGCCTCGTCGTGGTGATCGAGGATCACGTCGTTCACGAAACGAAGATCGCCGACGCTACGCCGCGGGCTGTGCAAACCCGGTAATCACGTACGACCCGCTCTTCACGTCGCGCTTGATCTTGATGATGTTGTTGGTTTGCGCGTCCTCGAGCAGATCGCTGAACGTGTTGTAGCCGTAGTACTCCTCATTGAACGTCGGCTTCTTGCGCTGCATCGTCTGCTTGACCATCGAGCCCCAGAGGATCTCTTTGTTCTCGCGCATGAGCGCCTTGATCGAGTCGATGAGCAGCTTGAACACTTCGGATTTCTTCTTGTCCTGAAACGCGACCTGCGGCGCCTTGGTGATGCCGCGCACGAGGTCTTCGTAAAAAATGAACTCGTCGCAGTTGTCGATCAGCAGATCGCTCGACGAGTTCTTCACGCCGACGCCGATGACGTACTTGTCGTTCTCTTTCAGTTTTGAAACGAGCGGCGAGAAATCGGAGTCGCCCGACGCGATGACGAAGACGTCGATGTGCTCTTTGGACCAGGCCATGTCCATGGCGTCCACGACCAGGCGAATGTCAGCCGAGTTTTTTCCCGAGTAGCCGCGGCCCGGAATCTCGATCAGCTCCAGCGCGGCCTCGTGCAGCTCGCGTTTGTAGTCGGGGAACTTGTCCCAGTCGGAGTAGGCGCGCTTGACGACGATCTTCCCTTTCTCGAGCAAACGCTCGAGCAGGAGATTGATCTCGAATTTCTTGTACTTGGCGTCGACGACGCCGATGGCGATGTTTTCGAAATCGATGAAAAGGGCGATTTTGCTTTCGTTCATCTGGCTGCGCGAGCTCGGCGCGTTTCCGTAGTCGTCCGAGGTTTCGTTGGCATCGAACACGGGCTTCCGCGACATAGGCGGGCGAAGTGTAACAGGTGGGCAGTGCGCAGTAGGCAGTGTGCAGAAGCTTCGACTCTGCTTACTGCCCACTGCCAACTGCCTACTCCCGTTAAACTAAACTAACGCCCGTTGAATCGCTACGTCACACTCGCGCGACCATTCACCCTCCTCCCGCCCCTCCTCGGCATCATCTCGGGCGCGGTCTGTGCGTGGGGCTCCGCGCACAATCCTGATCCTTCGCGAACGCTCAGCGCATCGGTGATTCTCACCGTCGCGCTCGGCTCGCTCTGCGCTGCGTTTCTCAATGCCGCGTCGAATGCGCTCAACCAGATCTGCGACCTCGAGATCGATCGCATCAACAAACCCGATCGGCCGCTCGTCACGGGCGCGATCTCGATCCGCGGCGCGTGGATCTTCACGTGGATCTTCTACGCGCTCGCGATCATCCCGACGTGGTGGGTGGTCGTGTTTCCGTACACGACGTGGGGCCAGAAATTCTTCGCGCCGCTCGCCGCGCACGAATGCTTCTTCATCTACATCGCCGGCATGATCGCGACGTTCATCTACTCCGCGCCGGCGCTCGGGCGCACGAAGGCGCATCCGATCGGCGCGAATCTCACGATCGCGATTCCGCGCGGCTGTCTGCTGAAAGTCGCGGGCTGGACGATGGTTGCAAACGCGACGGTCGCGGAGCCGTGGTTCATCGGCGGCATCTTCATGTTCTTCCTCCTCGGCGCCGCCTCGACGAAAGACTTCAGCGACATCGAAGGCGATCGCGCCGGCGGCTGCCGCACACTGCCGATCGCGTTCGGCGTGCGCAAAGCGGCGTACATGATTTCCCCCTTCTTCGTCTTTCCCTGGCTCCTCATGCCTCTCGGCGCGCACCTCGGCATCCTCACCGGCAATCGCATCGCGCTCGACGTCGT
>DATKFO010000692.1:0-2463 GCA_035544355.1 Thermoanaerobaculia bacterium | reverse complement strand
CGGGGGTTCGGGCGGCCGCAGGCCGCCCCTACGAATTGCGGGAACGTCGCGCGCGCTACCATCCGAGCACCCATGCGAACACGAGCGGCGCGACGATCGACGCGTCGCTTTCGATGATGTGTTTCGGTGTGTCGATGCCGAGCTTGCCCCACGTGATTTTCTCGTTCGGCACCGCGCCCGAATACGAGCCGTAGCTCGTGGTGGAGTCGCTGATCTGGCAGAAGTAGCCCCACAGCGGAACTTCGGGGCGCTGCAGGTCCTGATGCAGCATCGGTACGACGCAGATCGGGAAGTCGCCGGCGATGCCGCCGCCGATCTGGAAGAAGCCGATCGAGTGTTGCGCCGACGTCTTCGTGTAGTAATCGGCGAGCTCGATCATGTACTCGATGCCGGTGCGCACGGTGTGCACGTTCTTCACGTCGCCGGAGATGCAGTGGCCCGCGTACATGTTGCCGAGGGTTGCGTCTTCCCAGCCGGGGACGAACATGGGGAGATTCTTTTCGGCGGCCGCGATCATCCACGAATCTTTCGGATCGATCTGGTAGAACTGCTTGATGGATCCGTCGCGCAGGATCTCGTACATGAACTCGTGCGGGAACAAGCGCTTGCCCTGCTTGTCTTTGTCGACCCAGTGCCGCAGCACGGCGGCTTCGATGCGGCGCATCGCCTCGCCTTCGGGGATGCACGTGTCGGTGACGCGATTCATGTGGCGATCGAGCAACGCCTGCTCATCAGCGGGCGACAATTGGCGATAGTGCGGCACGCGCTCGTAGTGATCGTGCGCGACGAGATTGAAGATGTCTTCCTCGAGATTCGCGCCCGTGCAGCTGATCGCGTGGATCTTGTCCTGCCGGATCATTTCCGCGAGCGAGATGCCGAGCTCCGCCGTGGACATCGCGCCCGCGAGCGTGACGAGCATCTTCCCGCCGCTCGCGAGGTGCCGGTTGTAATCCTCCGCCGCGCTCTTGAGCGCCGCCGCGTTGAAGTGGCGGTAATGACGAGTGATGAACTCGCTGATTGGGCCCATGGGTTTCCTCCCGAAAAACGCCGCGAATCGTACACGAGGGGTTGCAGAGTTGCAGAGTGACAGAGTTGCGGAGGAGCCGAGCCAAACCCTCTGCAACTCTGCAACTCTGACACTCTGCAACTCGATCCTTTGCAACTCTGCAACTTTCCTCGCTTGACGCCGTAGTAGTCGGATGTTAGTTTTTCAGCACCTGCTAAAAAACCAACAGGAGCGATCATGCCGAAACAGGATGCACTCAGCCGGCGCGAGCGAGAAATGATGAACATCATCTTCGCCAAAGCGCGCGCGACGGCCACCGAAGTGATGGATGCGATGCAGGATCCGCCCTCCTACTCCGCCGTGCGCGCGACGCTCCGCGTCCTCGAGACGAAGGGGCACCTCAAGCATCAGCACGACGGCACGCGCTACGTCTACATCCCCACCGTGAATCGCGAGAAAGCGCGCCAGTCGGCGCTCGATCAGCTGCTGCGCACGTTCTTCGACGGCTCCGCCGCGAATGTCGTGGCCACACTCATCGAGCGCGAGGGAGACAGCATGAGCGACGACGAGCTCGCGCATCTGTCGGAGTTGATCGAAGACGCACGGCAGGAGGGCCGCTGACATGACCAGTCTGTTCGAATTCGCTGCACGCCTCCAGGCCGCCGGTTCGGGCGAGATCACGCTGATGCTGATCCTCAAGGCCACGCTGATCCTCGCGATCGCGCGCCTGCTACTCGTCGCGCTCACGCGCGCGTCCGCCGCGACGAAGCACGTGATCGCCACGGCTGCGCTCTGCGCCATCGTCGCGATGCCGTTCTTCTCCGCGCTGCTCCCCTCGTGGAACGTCGCGCTGTTCGGCGGAACGCAGCAACAACAATCATCGAAGACGATCGGCGCGACCGGCGATGAAGAAACGTCCGGCGTAACGACGCTCGGCACGGCGATCACGCTCGCGCGCGCGACCGGCGTCTCCGATCGTCCGTTCACGTTCGCATCGCGCCTCATGCGCGTGGTCAAGCAGAGCTGGCAGGGTTTGATCCTGCTCGCGCTCGCCGCCGGCGCGCTTCTGTTCTTCGGACAGATGCTCGCGGGCTTGCTCGCCGTGTGGCTCGTCGCGCGCAATGCGGAAGAAGTCACGAGCGACTCCGAGCTGCTCGAGCTCGACCGCGCCCACGATCACCTAGCCCTCGGACGCGACGTCCGTTTGCTGCGCTCGCATCGCATCAGCGTCCCCGTAGTGTGGGGCATTCGCAAGCCGATGCTGCTGCTCCCCGCCGACTCCGTCGAGTGGCCTGTCGAGCGATTGCGCGTGGTACTGCTGCACGAGCTCGCGCACCTCAAGCGTCTCGACGGCGTCACGCTGCTCATCACGCGCCTCGCCGCCGCCGCGTACTGGTTCCATCCGCTCGCATGGTCGCTCGAGCGCGCGGGCCGCAATCAGTGCGAGCGTGCGTGCG
>DATKFO010000691.1:0-5719 GCA_035544355.1 Thermoanaerobaculia bacterium | reverse complement strand
AGTGGCACGCGCAGGACAAGCTGAGAGCATGTCCTACGTTCGAGAACGTAGGGCCGCCTCTCCAGGCGGCCCGCCCTCGCGGAAATCGTGCTGTCGTCGCAGCCTGCCACTCCCCGCGCGTGGCACGCGCAGGACAAGCTGAGAGCATGTCCTACGTTCCCCAACGTAGGGCCGCCTCTCTAGGCGGCCCGCCCTCGCGGGAGCCGCCCCTACAGGTGGAAACAAGCGCCCTCACTCCACAATCCGCGCGAGCTTCAACAGTTGCGCGCTGAATGCGGCGCCTTCGGCGCGGGATGCGTTGAGGTTGATGATGATCAGCGGGCGGTCTTTGCGGACGCCGATGCCGACGGCGAGGCCGGCGTCGACGTATTCGGGGACTCCGGTGATGGTGCGGACGTGGGCGGTGCGGGCGAGTTTTGCGATCGCGGCAACGTCGATGGCGCGCATCGGGGTGATGTAGATGACGTCGATGTTGGTCAGGTGCGGTGCGAGGGCTGCGGCTTCGCGAATGTTGATCATGACGAAGCGGATGGGGAGATGTAATGCGAGGATTGCGGCGACGACTTCGTCTCTTGTGGCGACGGAACTGCGAAATTCTTCCTGGTAGACGATGCCGAGGGTCACTTCTGCGGCCGGCTTGAAGTTGCGGTCGAGGCGCCAGATGTTCGCGAAGATGCCCATCTGCACGCTTGCGGGCACGGCGACGTCCGCGGCCTGCGCCGCAGTCGCGACCAAAACCAGCAGCAGAACGAGGAATCGGCGCATTGGGCTCTACTTCGTCAATGAGAGTTGGAGCGCAAACGTGCGGCCGTCTTGCGTAATGGCCGTCTGGCGCAGCTCCGGTCCGCCGGGCATGCTGATGGTTTCATTGAGGGCATTGCGCACGGACGCCTTCAAGCGCACGTGCGGCCCGATTGCATACGACACGATTCCATTGAGCAGCACAGAACTGCCGGTCATTGTGCCGGCAAGAGTTTCGCGTCCCGATTCGTAAGCGAGCTCGATTCCGCCGTGCAGTTTCGCCCACGGCGTTGTCGAGATGCCGCCCTTGAGCAGATGATGCGGTGAGTTGCTCATCCGCTCGCCATCCTCGGTCGCATTCTGGCGCGAGTAGCTCGCATACGCCCACAATCCGCTGGGTACGACATTGCGCCTCCTGACGGGATCGAAAACGGACTTTCGGTGATCCTCGTAGGCGAGGGCTCTGCCAATCATCAAGTGCCTTCGAATCAGCGGCTTACCGGATCAGGCCGTCACCTGAATTCAGACGGTCGTCCGGATGCTGGACAGACCACGCAGTCGCTGGGCGATCGCGCTGAGGGGCGGGCGGTGGGTGGGATTCGGATCGAGGCTCTCCATCACGAGCTCGCCGAGATCGGCGGGGATGTCGTCGCGCACTTCGAGGAGCGGGCGCGGTTTCGCGGTGAGGTGCAGCTTGATCATCTCGGCGAGATTCGGCGAGAGGTGGTCGAACGGCAGCGCGCCGGAAAGCGCGAGGTAGAGCGTCACGCCGACGCTGTAGATGTCGGAGCGCTCGTCGTACGCGTTGCCGAGCAGGCGCTCGGGGGCCATGTAGCACGGCGTGCCGAGACAGGTGCCGAGTTGTGTGGCGTTTGGATCGGGCGTGTCGTCGAGCAGCTTCGCGATGCCGAAGTCGACGACCTTCACGACTTCGCCGTTCGATCCCTGATGCAGAAACACGTTGTCGGGCTTGATGTCGCGATGCACGATGCCGGCGTTGTGCGCGGAGAGGAGCGCATCGCAGACGGGCGCGATGATCTCCGCGCATCGCTGCGGCGAGAGCGATCCTTTTTCGCGCAGCAGGGATCCGAGCGTTTTGCCGTCGAGCAGTTCCATCACGAGATATGCGATGCCGCTCGACGACACGCCGAAGTCGAGCACTTCGACGGCGTTCGGATGGGTGATGCGGCACGCCGCGATTCCTTCGCGGCGAAAGCGCGCGAGGTGTTTATCCGCGCTCGTGCTCGACGCGGGACGCAGAATTTTCACCGCGACGCGGCGGCGCAATCGCAGATGCACCCCGCGATAGACCGCGCCGAATCCGCCTTCGCCGATTTTTTCTTCGAGGCGATACGTCTCGTCGAGCACGGTGCCCGCGAGCGCGACCGACAGCGCGCCGAAGAGATGCTCGGTCTTCTGCTGCGCGAGGATGAGTTGATGATTGCGGCGCTCGAGCTCGAGGTTGCGTTGCTTGAGCTCGTGATTGAGGCGAAAGATCTGCAACTGCGTGCCGACGCGCGCGAGCACTTCGGCGGCCTCGAACGGTTTCGTCACGTAGTCCGTGCCGCCCGCTTCGAAGCCTTTCACTTTTTCGCCGACGTCATCGAGCGCGGAGATGAAGACGACAGGAATCGGACGCAGTCGCGGACGCGCTCGCATCTCGCGGCAGACTTCGTAGCCGTTCATGCGCGGCATCTGGATGTCGAGCAGCACGAGCTCGGGCGGATCGCGATCGACGAGCTCGAGCGCTTCGGCGCCGTCGTTCGCGACGCGCACGTCGTAGCCGGCCTGCTCGAGGATGCCGCCGAGGAGCATGCGATTGACGTTGTTGTCATCGGCGATGACGATGCGTCCGGCGCTCATGCGTGCACGTGCTCCTGCACCGCGCGACGCAACGCCGCACGCGCGAGCAGGCGCGTGGAGTCGAGTGGGGGCAGCGATGAATTCGCGTCGTTGATGATGAGCGGGATCTCGGTGCAGCCGAGGATCACGGCGTCGCAGCCTTCGCTCTTCATGTGCGCGATCACGTTTTGAATGTACGCGATTGAATCCGGCTTGAACGTTTCGCGCACCAGCTCGTCCATGATGATGCGATGGATCTCGTCGCGCTCGTCGTTCGTCGGACGCACGCACTCGGCGGGATAGACACTGCTGTCGACGAGCCAGCGTGTTCCGGTGAGTCCGAGTCGATGAAAGCCGCGCGCGACCGCTTCGTCGGCGACGACTTCCGCGATATGCAGCCACGGTAGCGGCGATCGCGATGCGATCAGCGGCAGCGCCTGATGAATCGTGTTGTCGGGACAGATCAGAAAGTCCGCGCCGGTGCTCGTGAGCTTTTTCGCGGACGCGAGCATCAATTCGCCGACGCCTTGCCAGTCATCGCGATCGAGGCACTTCACGTAATCGGCGAGCGAGTGCGTGTGCATCGTGACTTCGGGATGCGCGTACGGTCCGAGCAGCTCCGCGCCTTCGACGCAGATGGTTCGGTAGCAAAGCGCCGCACCTTCGGCGGAGCAGGCGACGATTCCGATGTGCTGCGGCGTGCTCATTTTCTCCACGAGATTTGCACGAAAACGCTGCGGCCGGGAAATGCGTTGACGAGAATATTGCCGTTCGGCAGCGCGGTCAGGTACGTGACGTCGTCGTCGAGCGAGTTTTTCAAGCCCGCGCGCAGATCGAGTCCGCGCACGAACGCGTCTTCGCGCGAGATCGTGAGGTCGATCGTGTCGAAGCCTTTGCCGCCTTCGCGATCGCCGATGTGATACAGCCGCCCCGCGGCGACGAGTCCGCGCATCGGACGATAGAAGACCGAGAGATTGCCGAGCCAGTTCGCGCCTACGGGATTGCTGCGCTCCGGAAAGCCGGGGCCGACCGCGCGCGGATCGGTGGTGTCGACGTACGAAATGTTCGCGTCGATTTTCAACGACTGCGCGAGCTGCTGACTCCATTCGAGCTCGACGCCGTCGGCCTGCGCATTCGGATCGGTGAGAAATCCGCCGGGGCGGATCATGTTCGCGATCACGGAGTGGAAGACGGTCGCGCGTCCGACGCTGTTCGACGAGCGATAGACGTAATTCAATTCGCTCGTCGAATTGACCTCGAACGCGTAGCGCGCGATGCGTCCGGGCGGAACGGGTGAGTAGAGCTCGAAGAAGGTCGGCGGGCGGAAGCCTTCGGTGTACTGCGCTTTGAGAATGTGGCGATCGTTCGCACGCCACACGAGCGCGATGCGCGGCGTGATGCGATCGTCGAAGTCGCTGTACGAATCGAAGCGCGCGCCGATGGTGAGCGTGAGTTTGTTCGAGAGGTCGATGCGATCCTGCAGCGTGATGCCGAGGATGTCGCGATCGGCGTCACTGACGAGCAGCGTGAGCGGGCCGGGTGGTTGTCCCGGCGGCGGCGCCGGGCGGAAGTAGGCCTTGTCGATGGTCGAGTTCGAGTAGTCGGCGCCGAGGAGCCACGACTGGCGGCGGAAGCCGGTCCAGGTGATGTCGGCTGCGAGTTTTCCGATGCTGCCGACGCCGGCGGAATTCGGCTCCGCGAGGCGATTGTGGAGCCACGTCGCGCGCGCGGTCGCGTTCAGCGCCGGCGAAAACGCACGTGTGTATTTCGCTTCGAACGCGGAGCTGTTTTCGTCGTACGCCTTCGTGCCGTTCGGCGCCTGCACCTGTCGGCGCACGAGCTGCGCGGTGAGCGCGAGATCGCCGAATGACGCGGTGCCGATGCCGAAGAATTGATGATCGTCGGCGTTGCGCGTCGGGAAGACGGCGTTGTCGCTCGTTGTGCCGGCAACGTTCAGCGCGAACGATTTCCACTTCGTCCGCGCTCCGCCTTCGAACGTCGGATGCGGCGTGGACGCGCGCAGAAAGAGTCGCGAGCCTTCGTTGCGCGTGATGATGTTGACGAGTCCCATGAACGCGTAGTCGCCGTAGACGACCGAGCCGGGACCGCGAATGACTTCGATGCGCTCGATCTGCTCGACGGGGATGAGCAGCGCGGCGGAGTTGAATCCGGAGTCGGCGCGCACGAGCGGAATGGAATTGATCTGGATCTGGATGTTGCCGGAGTTGAACGGGAAGTCGAGGCCGCGCACGATCACGCTCGGCGCACCGTTGCGATCGCGCGCTGCGAGAATGCCGGGGATGAGGCCGAGGGCTTCGCCGGCGTTCGCGATGCCGAGGGCTTCGAGGTCGTCGCCGTTCAGGACGGTGACGATGCCCGGGACGTAGTCGCTGTTCATGCGCGTCTTCGTCGCGAGCTGCGTCTCCTGCTGCACAATCGACAGCAACTCCTCCAGATCCTTCTCCTCGGCCTGCTGTTCCGCACTCAGATTTGCGGACAGCAGCAAAAGGGTGAGCGCTGCGGCACCGAACTTCATGACAATCTCTCTCTCTCTTTGCTCGACACGTCGAGATGGCGTGCCTGATCGCGGCCGTTTTCTTTCGCTTCGTACAGCAGCTCGTCGGCGGTCTCGAGTGCGAAGGTTGCGTCGATGTCGCTCGACGGCGTGACCGTGACGGCGCCGATGCTCACGGTGACGTCGGTCTCGCGCACGGCGGCCAGCACGGCTCGGATGAGGAGTCGCATCGCGGGCGCGTCGGTCTCGGGAAACAGCAAGCCGAATTCTTCGCCGCCGTAACGCGCGGCGAGATCGGCGGGACGACGCGCAACGCTCGTGAGCGCACGCGCGACGCTGCGCAGGCAATCGTCGCCGCGTGCGTGTCCGTGCGTGTCGTTATATTTCTTGAAGTGATCGACGTCGACGATCGCGACCGATAGCGGCCGGTCGCGGTCGATCGCCGCCTCGATCTCCTGCGGCAAGCGCTGATGCAGAAACTCGCGGTTGTACGCGCCCGTGAGCGGGTCGGTGACCGCGACGCGATGCAGGCGCACGTTCTCGATGTCGAGCGCGATCGTCATCGCGATGAACTTCACGAGCTCGAGGTCGTCGGCGTGAAACGAGCCGACACTCTCCGAC
>DATKFO010000690.1:0-2461 GCA_035544355.1 Thermoanaerobaculia bacterium | reverse complement strand
TCGCGAATGATTGGCGCATCTTTCGCCATCGATTGATGCGGATCGACGATCGCGGGCAATTCCTCGTAGTCGATTTCGACCAGCTCCGCGCCGTCGGCCGCTGCGTAGCGATCGCTCGCGATCACCATCGCGACTTCCTGCAATTGAAAGCAGACCTTCTTGTCGGCGAGCACGGCCTGCACGTCGCCTCCGAGCGTCGGCATCCAGTGCAAATTCACGGGTTTGAGATCGTCGGCGGTCAAGACAGCGGCGACGCCGGGTACGGCCAGCGCCTTCGCCTTGTTGATCGATTTGATGCGCGCGTGGGCGTACGGACTGCGCACCATGGCGCCGTACAACATGCCCGGCAGCTTGATGTCGTCGACGTATGTGCCACGACCGCGGATGAAGCGCGCGTCTTCCTTGCGCAGGCGGGAGACGCCCAGCCCCTGGAGTTTGTTCGCTCGTTCGAGTGTGTCGGGTGAAGTAGCCATTGATTTCTCCGCGTCAGGCCGCCTTGGTCGCGAGCTTCTTCGCCGCGAATTGCACGGCTTTCACGATGTTCTGATATCCGGTGCAACGGCACAGATTGCCGGACATCCAGTAACGGATCTCCTCTTCGGTCGGATCCGGATTTTCCTTGAGGAGCCGATACGCGCGCGTGATCATGCCCGGCGTGCAAAAGCCGCATTGCAAGCCGTGTTGTTCGCTGAAGCATTCTTGAAGGGCGTGCAACACGCCGCCCTGTTCGAAACCTTCGATGGTGAGCAGGTCGGAGTTCTGGCACTGAACGGTGAGCACGGTGCAGGATTTGACGGACATGCCGTCGAGATCGACCGTGCAGGCGCCGCAGTGACTCGTTTCGCAGCCGATATGCGGCCCCGTGGTCCCCAGCCTTTCGCGGAGCGTATGAATAAGGAGTTCACGCGGCTCGACGACCACGTCCACGACTTTGCCGTTGAGCTTCAGCGACACCGCTTGTTTGTTAGCCATGTTGTTTTCCTCTCTTCGCTTCAACGGCCCGCGCGTGAGCCTGCGGTGCGCAACGCGCGCTGTGTCATCTCGCCGGCCATTGCAGTCTTGTATTCCGCGCTGCCCCGCTGATCGGGCGCCGGATCGCAAATCGACATCGCAAGCTGCGCGGCGTTGGCGATGTTCGCGTCGGTCAGCGATTTGCCGCGCAGCGAATCCTCTGCGACGCGGGCTTTGAGCGGAGTCGCAGCCACATTCGTGAGCGCGATCGCCACCTGTGAAACCGTGTCCCCCTTCATGGTGAGTACCACAGCCGCGGCGGCGGTGGCGAAATCGCCGACCTTGCGCTTGAGTTTGGAGTAGCAGGAGCCGGTGCCGGGCGCAGGAGTCGGAATGCGAATTTCCGTCAGGATCTCCTCCGCCTGCATCGCGGTCGCGTACGGACCGACGAAAAAACCGTCGGCCGGCACGACGCGTTCGCCGGCGGAAGAGCGCAGCACGAACGACGCGCCGAGCGCCAGCATCAGCGCGGGATGGTCGTTGGCCGGATCGCCGTGACAGATGTCTCCTCCGATCGTGCCCCGGTAGCGCACCTGCGGATCGGAAATGACTCGCGCGCCTTCGACGAGCAGCGGGCACTTCTTCTGCAGGAGCGTCGACCAGATGAGATCGTTCTCGCTGGTCATCGCGCCGATGCGGATCGTGCCGCCGTCTTCGCGAATCCCGCGCAACTCGGATATTTTTCCCAGGTCGATGAGATGGCCGGGCTGTGCGAAGCGCAGCTTCATCATCGGCAGCAGACTGTGTCCGCCGGCCAGCAACTTCGCTTCGTCACCGTATTTCTCGAGCAGGCCGAGCGCGTCGGGGATCGACGCGGGCGCGTAGTATTCGAATGGGCGTGGAATCTTCGCTTCTTCCTCGCTGCGTTGGTTCGAAATTACCGAGGCGATTCGAAATCGCGCCGAAGTTCACGTCACGGAAACGCTCTCCTGCGGCGGCAGTTCGAAACGCCATCCGGTGCTGTCGGCGAGCTGTTGCACGTCGTCGAGCGTATCCAGGTCGGTCGTGAATCTGTGATTGTTAGTTTGATGCGCGTTGACAAGTTCAGGTTCCCGCTCGATGAGATGCTTGCAACCGAGATTCATCTCGCTCGCGAGGATCTTCGCGATCGCAACTTCGTCGAGCACGATGGGATTGCCACGGCGGCCCTCGACCACGGGAACGACGATGTGTCCGCCGGCGCGCTTCTTGAAGGCGCCGATCAACTCGACCAGGTCGCCGGCGCCGATGAGCGGCTGATCCGCGAGCATCACGAATACGGCATCGAACGGTCCGCTCAGCGCATTGAGGCCAACGCGGACGGAGGACTGCTGTCCTGACGCGTGGCTCTCGTTGTGTGCGAGCGTTACGACAAAACTTCGGACCTGCTGCTCGATGGCTTCGCGCGCGTGGCCGGTGACGACGACGACTTCATCGATACCCGCGCCGCTCAACGCGACCAGTTGTCGAT
>DATKFO010000689.1:0-8475 GCA_035544355.1 Thermoanaerobaculia bacterium | reverse complement strand
TTGACCCACCTACGGCTGTCTGGCAGAATGAAAAAAATCCGTGGTGTCATCATCGGGAAGCTCAAAGGGTGCGGAAGCGAGCAGGAAATGCTCGAATTTCTGCGCGATTTTTTCGGGTCCTGCGGAATCCCTGTCGTATACAACCTGCCGTTCGGGCATTTCGGCGATAACCTGATGATGCCCATCGGTTCGCCCGTTCGCCTCAGCACCTTCGGCCTCACGTTGACGATTCCCGAGCCTGCCGTCGATCGCGCCCGCGGAGCACGCGCATGAAAGCCGTCTTCAAGAGCACCGGCGGAGCCGGCAAAGAGCCCGGACGCGACATCATCACGTACGCCGCCGGCGACTGCATCTTCGAGCAGGGCGAGCTCGGCACCGAGATGTTCATCATCCAGGAAGGCGAAGTCGACATCATCAAGCGCATCGGGACCGAGTCCCACCAGCTGTCGCGTCTCGAGAAAGGCGACTTCTTCGGCGAGATGGCTGTCCTCGAAGCGATGCCGCGTACAGCCGACGCGGTTGCCGTCAGCGACGTGAAGCTCGTCGCGATCAACGGCTCGCGCTTCGACGAGATGCTCCGCAAGAATCCCGAAGTGGCGGTGCGCATCATCCGCAAGTACTCGAAGCGCCTGCGCGAGGCGAACACGCTGCTCGAAAAACTCGTCGGACGCGAAGTCGACGCGGATCACATGGCGCTCGACGCGACGATCATGTCGCCGCAGGAGAAAACGACGCGCCATCGCATGGTCGACGTCGCCACCGGCACCGCGTTCTTCTTCTCGAGCGGCGACGAGACCACGATCGGCCGCGCCGATCCCGTGACCGGCATCCTCCCTGACATCGATCTCACGCCCGTGGACACGAATCGCTCCGTCTCGCGCCGACACGCGAAGATCATCCGCTCCGGCAGCGAATACCTCGTGCTCGAAGAAGTCGGAACCGTGAACGGCACCTACGTGAACGAACAGCGCATCCCGACGGGACAGCCGGTGGCGATTCACAACGGCGATCTGATCAAGATCGGGCTGATTTCGTTCAAAGCGGTCTTCGACTGATCTACCAGCGATAGAAAACCGCGCCACGCAGCAAAAGCCACGGCACAATCGCGCACGTGACTCTCGCTCCCGACGATCTCGTCAAATTCCTCAAAGGCGTCGGTGAAGGCCGCGCAAAAGCGCTACAGGCCTCCGGCATCGAGACCGTCCGTGATCTCATCTACAACTTTCCCTATCGCTACGAAGATCGCCGCCATCCCGCGCGCGTCGCGGACATCGGGCGCTCGATCGACACGCACGTGCTGCTGCGCGGCAGGATCGTCTCGGCGCGTGCACACGTCTCGCCGGTCAAGCGCATGCAGCTCTTCGAGGCCGTTCTCGACGACGGCACTGGCTCCGTCAAGCTGATCTGGTTCAACCAGCGCTTCCTCGCCGATCAGATCAAGCGCGGCGATCGCATCTCGCTGTTCGGCGCGCCTCGCATCGGCCGCGGCGGACTCGTCATCGAGAGTCCCGACTGGGAGAAGTTCGAAGGTGCGGAGGATGAGGAAGGGTCGATCGTTCCGATCTACTCCAAGGTCACGAACGTTCCGCCGAAAGCGCTGCGGAAGATCGTTGGATCCGCACTTGAAGCTTTAGTTGAGGTTGAAGATCCGCTCCCCGAAGATCTCCGCGAACGCCTCGGCGTGATCGATCTGCACACAGCGATTCGCACGATCCATCAGCCGCCCGAGCTCACCGAAGAATTTCTGCGACAGCGCTCGCCGTCACACATCCGCATCATCCTCCAGGAATTCTTCATGTTTCAGCTCGCGCTGCGCGTGCGCCGCGCGACTGAGGAGGTCACGAAGAAAAGTCGTGCGATCACGATCGATGACGACCTGCGCGCCGAGATCAAACGCGTCCTTCCGTTCAAGCTCACGAGTGCACAGAAACGTGTGCTACGCGAAATTGCCGATGACCTGCGCGATACGAAGCCGATGTACCGCCTGCTGCAGGGCGACGTCGGCAGCGGCAAGACGATCGTCGCGCTGATCGCCGCGATCATCCTGATCCGCAACGGGCATCAGGTCGCGCTGCTCGCGCCGACGGAGATTCTCGTCGAACAGCACTTCCAGCGCATTCGTCAACTACTTGACCATACGGTGGTGGTGACCAAAGCCACCGGCTCGATGACCGCGGGGGAGCGTCGCACGCTGATCTCCGGATTGCGCGACGGCTACATCCAGCTCGTCATCGGCACGCACGCGCTGCTCGAAGAAAAAGTGAAATTCAAATCGCTCGGGCTCGCGATCGTCGACGAGCAGCATCGCTTCGGCGTTGAGCAGCGGCAGAAACTCTTCGCGAAAGGCGACACGCCCGACATCCTCGTGATGACCGCGACGCCGATTCCGCGCTCCCTCGCACTGGCGATGTACGGCGATCTCGAGCTCTCCGTGATCGACGAATTGCCGCCGGGTCGCCAACGCATTCGAACCGCAGTGCGCGCAGCATCCGAATCCGATCGCGTCTACGACTTCATCGAAGCCGAGATTGCGACCGGCGCGCAGGTCTATATCGTCCATCCGATCATCGACGAATCGGAGAAGTCGAATCTCAAGCCGCTCACGCAGGGATTCGAAACGACGCAGCGCCGTTTCCCGAACCGCCGCGTGGCGATGATGCACGGCCGGATGAAGTCCGACGAAAAAGAGGAAACGATGCAGCGCTTCAAGCGCGGCGAGATCGACATCCTTGTGTCGACGACCGTGATCGAGGTCGGCATCGACGTGGCGAACGCGTCGATCATGCTGATCGTCGACGCCGACCGCTTCGGCCTCTCGCAACTGCACCAGCTGCGCGGCCGCGTCGGCCGCGGCCAGCGAAAGTCGTATTGCATCCTCCTGCACGACGAGACCGCGAGCGGCGACGCGCAGGATCGCCTCCGCGCCTTCGAGAAAACGCGCGACGGCTTCGAAGTCGCCGACCAGGACCTCCGCTCCCGCGGCCCCGGCGAATTCCTCGGCACGCGCCAATCCGGCGTCCCACGCTTCCGCTTCGGCAACATCGTCCACGACTACGACTTCATGGAAAAAGCGCGCAACCTCGCGATCGAAGTGCTCGACAAGGACGGACTCACGCGAGCGGAAGAAGTCGCGCGGAAACTGCTCGGCATGCCGATCCCGATCGCGGCGGCGAAGGACTGATATGGAGTGCGGCGGCCATGCCGCCGCTTTGGGTTGCGCGTTCGGGTCGCGAGGTTGCGTGATCACGAGGAACGACCCGCCGCGGCGGTTCGTTTTGGACTGCTGCGACCGCAGTCGCAGCTTTCGTATACCGGTGTCGAAAAGCGGCGATTGCGATCGCCGCAGTCCAAACTGTCAGACGGTAGTTTTGAGATGGTCTGCCATGCCGCTGCTTTCGGTCGCGACCCAAAGCGGCGGCATGGCCGCCGCACTCCACAGAATCCTCGCCACTCAACACACAGACAGGAGTGTCTGCGCCACATCTAAAGAAACCATTAAGATCCGCGTTTTCAACAACATCGCGCGCTAGACTCGGCGCGGAATGGAAGACTCACCCGACTCACAGCATCCGCGCGACTCGTTCGTCGAGCGCGTGCAGCGCAAGATTCTCGGCGGGCGGCGCGATGTCAGCGACCCCCACGTTCTCCACAAAATCTCTCTCATCGCATTCCTCGCCTGGGTGGGCCTCGGCGCGGACGGCCTCTCGTCCTCGGCGTATGGTCCCGAGGAGGCGTTTCGCGCGCTCGGCAATCAGCACTACCTCGCGCTGGCACTCGCGCTCGCGACCGGCATCACCGTCCTGATCCTCTCCGCGTCGTACTCGAGCATCATCGAGCAATTTCCGACGGGCGGCGGCGGCTACGTCGTCGCGTCGCAACTCCTCGGCCCGCGATGGGGCGTCATCTCCGGCTGCGCGCTCGTCGTCGACTACATCCTCACCATCACCGTGTCGATCGCGTCGGGCGGCAACGCGATCTTCAGCTTCCTTCCGCGGACGTGGGAAACGTGGAAGCTGCCCATCGAAGTCGCGGCGATCATCCTGCTGATCGCGCTCAATCTCCGCGGTGTGAAGGAGTCGGTGAAGATCCTGACGCCGATCTTTCTCGTTTTTCTGGCAACGCACGCCTTGCTCATCGGCTACTCGGTGTTCACGCACGTCGGAGCGATCCCCGAGGTCACGCATCAGTTGTCGAACGAATACTCGAGCGGGCTGGCGACCCTCGGCGTGTGGGGAATGCTGCTGCTCTTTCTTCGCGCGTATTCGCTCGGCGGCGGCACGTACACCGGGATCGAGGCCGTCTCGAACGGATTGCAGATCATGCGCGAGCCGCGCGTCGAGACCGGCCGGAAGACGATGGTGTACATGGCGATCTCGCTCGCGCTCACCGCGTCGGGCATTCTCGTCGCGTACCTGCTGCTGCGCGCGCATCCGGCTGAAGGAAAGACCATGAACGCGGTGCTCGCGGAGGCGGCGTTCGGCTCGTGGCAGCTCGCCGGTTTGCCGGTGGGCTACTGGCTGGTGCTCATCACGCTGATCTCCGAGGGGCTGCTGCTCTTCGTCGCGGCGCAGGCGGGATTCATCGACGGACCGCGCGTCATGGCGAACATGGCCGTCGATTCCTTTTTCCCGCACCGCTTCGCCGCGCTGTCGGAGCAGCTATCGATGCAGAACGGCGTGCTGCTGATGGGCGGCGCCGCGCTGGCGATGCTCTTCTACACGCGCGGCAACATTCACATCCTGGTGGTGATGTACTCGATCAACGTCTTCCTGACGTTCACGCTCTCGCAGTTCGGCATGTGGCGCTTCTGGTGGCCGCGCAAGGACGATCGTCAACGTCCGTACCATATTTTCATTCATGGTCTGGCGATGATCATGTGCGCGGCGATCCTGGTCATCACGACGTTCGAAAAGTTCGGACATGGCGGATGGGTTACGGTCGTGATCACGGCGATCTTCGTCGTGCTCTGCCTCGGCGTGCGGCAGCACTACGACTCGATTCGCGCGGGACTGCGCCAGCTCGATGACGTGCTCGAAGCGATTCCGACGTCCGGCCCGCCGAATGAACAGCAACTCAATCCGAACGTTCCGACCGCGGTGTTGCTCGTCAGCGGCTTCAACGGACTCGGCGTGCACACCCTGCTCTCGACGCTGCGATTCTTCCCCGGCCTCTACAAACAATTCATCTTCGTCTCGATCGCCGTCGTCGACTCGGGCCATTTCAAAGGACGCGAAGAGATCGAAGCGCTCGAGAAGCAGACGCGCACGGACGTCGACAAATACGCCGACCTCGCCCGCCGCCTCGGCTTCCCCGCCGAAGGCGTCACCGACATCGGCATCGAAGTCGTCGAAGAAGCAACGCAAGTCTGCGAGCGCATCGCGCAGAAATATCCGAAGGCCACGATCATCTCCGGCAAGCTCGTGTTCCGCCAGGAGCGAATGTTCAACCGCCTCCTCCACAACGAAACGCCGACGCTGATTCAGAGAAGGTTGCAGTGGCTGGGAGTACCGATGGTCGTCCTGCCGGTACGCGCGCAGGTGTAGCTGGGTTGATGTGGCACAGACACTCCTGTCTGTGCGCACTCGGGAGGCCGAAGCCCAGTGTGTATCGGCTCATCCAGCGCGGGGGGCGCACAGACAAGAGTGTCTGTGCCACATCACAACTCCCGCATCATCACGCGATCGGATTGCAAATCGTTGCCGAGGAGGAAGGTTTGCATGCCGATGTCGACGAAGCCGCATTTCGCGTAGAACGCTTTCGCGCGCGGGTTGCGCTCCCACACGCCCAGCCACAGCGTCCGCGCGTTCCAGCGCTTCGCTTCCTCCTCGGCCGCCGCCATCAGCCGCTGCGCGACGCCGCGTCCGTGCCACTGACGATCGACGTAGAAGCGTGCGATCTCGACGGGTGACGGCGCGTCGGGGAGCGGCGGCGGTTGCGATCCGTTGCGCAGTTGCGTGAAGCCGGCGAGCACGCCGTCGCATTCGGCGAGCAGCGTCGCGATCGCCGGATTCTCGATCTCTTTCGTCTGCTGCTTCACGCCGTACGCGCGCTCCGAATGCAGCGCCATGTCCGCGGGATCGTTGTCGTTCGCGAACGTCTCGTTGAACGTGCGCGCGGCGATCTCCGCGAGCGCCGCGGCATCGGCGATCGTTGCCGGGCGAATCACGATGTTCATCGCCGCGAGATTCCTTCGACCATCTCGGCGAGCGCGCCGATCTGAAACGGTTTGCGAAGCAGACCCGCGACCGCGCCGGGATCGATGAACTGCAGCGACTCGTCGGTCGCCGCGGTCATCACGATCGTGTTCTTCAGCGACTCCGGCTGATGCAGCATCAGATGCCGCAGCACGTCGAAGCCGCTGAGATGCGGCAGCGTGAGGTCGAGCAGGATGCAGCCGAAGCGACCGTTGTTCACGAGGCACTCGATCGCGGCGTCGCCGTCGGTCACGCTCGTGACGCTGGCAATGCTCGCGAGCGCGGACTCGATGCGCGACGCGATGATCGGCTCATCTTCGACGAGCAGCACGCGAAACGCAGCACCGCTGTCCTGCGTGCGCGCAGTCGACGAAGCCTCGGGCTTCTGCTTCGTGACGAAGCGCGTCACGGCCGCGATCAGCTTGTCGCGCGTGAGCGGTTTGCAGATCCAGCCGTCGGCATCCGAGGCTTCGAACAAGCGCCGCAGACGATCTTCGCTGAGCGCGGAGATCAACACGATCGGCACTTGATGCCGCGAGCGGATCAGTGCGCCGAGGCGGTGGCCTGGGATCGTCGGGAGCTCGATGTCGACGAGCACGAGATCGGGCTTCGACGTGCCGAGAACCTGACTCAGCTCGTGCAGATCGCCGGCGGTGACGGTCGAAAAGCCTTCGGCCTGACACAGCCGTGCCGCGCTGGCGCGGAACGAAGGATTGTCATCGACGATGAGAATCGTGAGCATGCGGACGCGGTCCGCAAATGTACCACTTTGATCGACTGAGTCGCCGCTCTGGAGTGCGAAGACGTAGGACAGGCTCAGCCTGTCCCCCTGACATGTGTCGCTGAGCGGGACAGGCTGAAGCCTGTCCTACGTTCGCCGCACTCACATCACTCCTTCGCGCCGTGCATTACCGTGAGCAATTCATCCAACACGCGCGCGACGTGAATCCGCGTCGTGTCGAGAAACGGGATCGTGCCCGAGTCGCGCAGGATCAGCGGCAGCTCGGTGCCGCCGAGGATCAGGCCGTCGATGGCGTGGCGCTCGATGAGGCGGTCGACGATCGCGAGCAGGCGATCTCGCGTGTCCGGCAGGAAGACTCCGTTCACGAGCTCGCTCATGTAGCGATCGTGCACGAACGCGCGCTCCTCGGCATCGGGCACGAACAACTCGATGCCTTTGCGCGCGAAGACGTCGGGATAGAAACGCGCTTCCATCGTGAAGCGCGTGCCAAACAGACCGAGGCGTTTCAGGTGCATTGAGGAGGCGGCGTCGCAGGTGGCTTCGACGATGCTGATCAGCGGGATCGGTGAGCGCGCGCGCAGTTCGTGGAACACGATGTGCGGCGTGTTCGACGCGAAGAGCGCGAAGTCGGCGCCGGCGAGCACGAGGCGTTGCAGTTCGTCCTCGAGATAGTCGGTGACTTCCGCGAGCTGCCCGCGCGCGATGAAGCCGATCATCTTCTGCAAGTCGATGCTATTGATGAGCACGGATGGCGCGCTACCGTCGCGGCGCCGCGCGCGATAGCCGTCGAGGATGAAGCGGTAGTATTCGATCGTCGATTCCGGCGCGATCCCGCCGATGATGCCGATGACTTTCATGGTCGCTCACGATCGGTTGCCCGATATCAAAGGAGACACCTCATGCGTCGAATGATTCTCATCGCTCTCGTGATTGCTTCGATTGCGCCGGCCGCGAGTGCGCTGCGCTACGACGGGCCGACGGTGATCCTGCCGATCATCGGACGCTTCCCCGGCGCGGGCGGGACGCAGTGGCGCACCGACGTGTTCATCGCGAATCACTCGACGGTCGTGAAGAATCTGACGATCACGTTCTACGTCGCGGGCGGATCGCCGCTGGTCCGCGCGGTGACGGTGCCGACGTTCTCCGCGGTCTCGTTGCCTGACATCACTGGCGACGCAGTTTTCATTGTTGGTACATCTCCGAACAACTAGCTTAACGTTCGAAGTGCTAGCATTGATTCATCATGAAACGGCTGCGTTTTCTTGTGTTCTCGCTGTGCGTGTCTCTGCCCGTCATCGCGTTTGCGGGCGGAGCGTGGTTGCCCGAACCGGGCAAGGGTGATGCGCAACTCGGCTTCAGCCGCAAAACCGCGAGCAGCTCGTGGGATGCGCAGGGCAATTCGTTCGTCAACGCAAACAACGCCGGCGTCATCAGCTACCACGACTTCCGCTATGTCTATCTCTCCGGCGAGGTCGGCTTGTTCCGCCACTTGTCGGCGCGATTCCTCGTCACGTACCTGCACGGACTCGAAGGACCGCA
>DATKFO010000688.1:0-5574 GCA_035544355.1 Thermoanaerobaculia bacterium | reverse complement strand
CTCTTCTTCGAGCGAGCGCTGCCGGACGGCGTTGCGAACGGTGAGCAGCAGCTTGTCGCGATTGAGCGGCTTCTCGAGAAAATCGAACGCGCCGCGCTTCGTGCACTCGACGGCCGTGTGCACGTCGCCGTGTCCCGACACCATCACGACCGGCGTCGCGATGCGCTGTTCCTTCAGATTCTCGAGGACTTCGATGCCGTCGAGGACGGGCATCTTGATGTCGAGCAGGATCGCGTCATACGGAACCTTCCCAGCTTTGTCGAGGCCTTCCTGCCCCGAGCGAGCCTCGTCGATGCGGTAGCCCTCGTACTCGAGCGTCATCCGAATCGCTTCGCGGATTCCCGTCTCATCATCAATCACCAGAATTCGATACGGCATCAAGACTCCCTGTGCATGAGTTCGGCCAATTGTATGTGGGGAACCCGAGGTATCCTCGGAATGCGATGCAGTTCGACGAAGTGCTCAAGACGTTCAGCGAGGCATTCGACAAAGAGCAGATTCGCTATGCGGTGATCGGAGGCCTCGCGGTTCATGCATGGGGTCGTTCACGTCTGACGAAGGACGTCGATCTTGTCGTCGATTTCTCCGCCCGAGAACGCGTCATTCAGCTCGCCGTTGCTCTCGGTTACGAGACGCTCTACGTCAGCGACGGTTACTCCAATCACGCTCATGCCGATCCTCGCTTTGGACGAGTCGATTTCATGTACGTCCGAGGCGAAACGGCGGAACGGATCTTCGCTTCGGCGACGAGCAAGCCGGTCGTCGGCGATGTCGTCGCACCGGTTGCTGCGCCCGAACATCTCGCCATGATGAAAGCTCTCTCGATGAAAAACGTGCCTCATCGGGCGCTTTACGAAGGCGAAGACGTACGTGTTCTGCTCAACGTTCCAGGTGTCGACCGGGATTTGGTCCGGGAGTTTTTCCGGCAACACGGCCTGTTGGGTCTTTACGATGCAATCGATAAGGCGCGCTGAGCTACTCGATACGCTCGACCGAGACGTTCCGACTACGCCGGACGACAACATAGCGCTCTGGCGAATCCGCGATCTCAACGGTATGGACTCTCGTACGTATCTCGAGTTCCTCCTACTTCTCACCAAAGACGAGCTACCGTCTCGTGACATTGTTGTTGATCGCGAGCCATTCGAGCTCTAGGGATCTGCGCGCAGAAAACGGACAAGCTGAGAGCTCGTCCTACGTCGACGGCAACGTCAGGCCGCCTCTCAGGCGGCCGCCCTCCATTAGAATGCGCGCGCCATGCACGTAGATCTCTCTCGCGACCCGAAACTCGCCGCCGTCGATCATCTCTTCGTTCTTCTTGCGGAGAGTCCTGGCGACGCGCAGCTCCCGTCCTCCGTCCGCAAGCTCGTGGAGAAATCCGTCGCCGATTCCGGCTTTGGCGGACGCGTGGAGGAGGCGATCACGCTCCTCGCCGGCGAGCCGCGCAAGCTGACGCTGATCGGCCTCGGCAAAGAGGACAAGCTCTCGTTGCGCGGCACGCGCACCGCACTTGCTGCCATCGCGCGCGTCGCGAAGAAGCAGCGCGACAAGTCGATCGCGGTCGTGTTCCCGTACTTGCTCCCCGATCACGACAACGCGAACACGACGCGCATCCTCGCGCAGCTTCTCGCCGCGGCCGACTACAAGTACGACACGTACCTCACGGTCAAAAAAGAAGACAAGCGTCCTCCGCTCACGGCAACGCTCATCGTCGATCTCGATGCGAAGCGCATCAAGCAACTCGCCGAGGAGGCGCGGGCGATTGCTGATGGCGTTCGCACCGTTCGCGATCTCGGCAACGCACCCGCGAATGTGCTGACTGCGACGAAGCTCGCCGAGCGGGCGCAGGAAGTCGCGAAGAGCGTCGGCATCAAGTGCACGGTCTACGGGAAAAAAGAGATCGAGAAGATGAAGATGGGCGGCCTCATCGCCGTCAATCGCGGCTCGGTCGAAGAGCCGCGCTTCATCGTCCTCGAGTACGCGCCGCGCCGCGCGAAAAAACACGTCGCGCTCGTCGGCAAAGGCATCACGTTCGACTCCGGCGGCATCTCGATCAAGCCCGCCGAGAAGATGGAAGAGATGAAGTTCGACATGTGCGGCGCCGCGGCCGTGATCGGCACGCTCGAAGCGGCCGCACGCCTCGCGCTCCCCGTGCGCATCACCGGAATCATCCCGTCGACCGACAACCTGCCGAGCGGCAGCGCGTACAAACCGGGCGAGATCATCACGATGATGAACGGCAAGACGGTCGAGATCGTGAACACCGACGCCGAGGGGCGCATGATCCTCGGCGACGCGCTGCATTACGCATCGGAGCTGAAGCCCGATCACATCATCGATTACGCGACGCTCACCGGTGCCTGCGTCGTCGCGCTCGCGAGCGATGCGGCGGGACTCTTCTCGAACGACGACGAGCTGGCTCGGAAGTTGATTGAATCGGGCGAGCGCACCGGCGAGCGATTGTGGCGGCTTCCGGTTTGGGACGACTACAAAGACCTGATCCGCAGCGAATGGGCCGACATGAAGAATTCGGGCGGCCGCTGGGGCGGAGCGATCACCGCGGCTGTTTTTCTGAAGGAGTTCGTCGATTGTCCGTCATGGGCTCATCTCGACATCGCCGGTACGGCGTACGCGGAGTCGGAGACGCCGCGCGAAGCGAAGGGCGCGACCGGCGCGGGCGTGCGCGTCACCATCGATTTTCTCGAATCGCTGTCGCGCTGATCGCGGTCGTACTCGCCTGCTCGCGCTCGCCGCGCGCAACGCGCAATGCCGCGAAGCATCCGCCGCGGCCGGTCGTGAATTTCACGGCGCTCGAGTCGCCGAGTCTGCAGTTTCTTCCGCGACAGTCCGAAGCGCCCGGCTGGACGCTGCAATCCGATCCGATCGTGATCCCGGCGAATCAGCTCGACACGTATCTCGACAATGACGCGCAGACCTTCGCGCGCTACGAAGCGATCGACGCGACGATCGGTAAGTACGCGGGACAAACCTCCGCCGCATTCGCGGTCGTGGAGATCTACCGCTTCCCCGATTTCGTGAAATCGTTCGGTGCGTACTCGCTCCGCAAATCGGACCAGATCCAATTCCTGCCGATCGAGAACGAAGCGTTCTCCGCGAAGCATTCGATCCATCTCTGGCGCGGACCGTTCTACGTGCGCGTGATCGGCGGCGGCACACCCGACGGCATGGCGTCGCTTACGCGCCTCACCGCATTCGTCGCCGAGCGAATGCCCAAAGCACCCGGCCGCCCCGCTGTGTTCGGATTCTTTCCAGCCGACGCACGCATCGCCGGCAGCGAGCGCTACTCCGCCGAAAACGGATTCGGCCAGAAGTTCCTCGCGAATTCGTTCCAGGCGTCGTTCAACGTCGGCGGCGATGTGATGGACGGCCTCATCGTCCCCGCCGCAAACAAAATCGCGGCGAAGAAGCTGCTCGATTCCTATCGCCAGCTCTATCTCCGCAACGGCAAGCTCCTCGATTCGATCCCCAACCTCGGCGAAGACAACTTCACCGCCGAAGACAAATACCTCGGCCGCGCCGTCGCCTTCCGCATCGATCGCTTCCTGATTGCGTTCAACGGCTACAAAGAGCGCCAGAAACTCGTCGATCTCGCGGTGGCCACCGACGCGAAGATCCTCGTCTCGATTCGCAAGCAGCTCGTGAGGGCGGAGGAGCCGGTCGAGCAGCGGCCGGAGAATCCGAACGCGCCGCCATGGAGAAGACCATAGTGATCAGTGATCGGTGATCGCGGCGGCTTCCGAATCACCATACGTCGCCTCGATCACTGATCACCGAGAACTGCTCACCTCTCCCACGTCCCCGACTTCCCTCCCGACTTTTGCACCAGCTGCAGCCCGTCGATCGTGATCCCCTTCTCTGCGCTTTTGCACATGTCGTAGATCGTGAGTGCGGCGACGGCGCATGCGGTCATCGCTTCCATCTCGACGCCGGTCTTGCCGTCGCAGCGCACGATCGCGCGCACTTCGATCGCGCCGCTGTCCGGATCGATGTCGAACGTGACGTCGACCGAATCGAGCTGCAGCGGATGGGCGAGCGGGATCAGCGTCGGTGTTTGTTTCGCGGCGAGCACGCCGGCGACTTTCGCGGTCGTAAGTACGTCGCCTTTCGGCAGCGCGCGATCGGTCAGCTTGCGCAGCGTTTCCTTCGACATCCGCACCGTCGCGGTGGCGACTGCCTCGCGCGACGTCACCTTCTTGCCGCCGACATGCACCATCGACACGCCGCCGGTCTCGTCGAGATGTGAAAAATCCTTAGCCGCCATACCGCGCCTCCGCCTTCTGCAAATCTTCGGGTGTGTTGACGTTCATCAGCGGCTCGCCCGGAAAGCGCGCGCGCAACTCGTCTTCCGCGATGATCTCCGCCGCGCGCTCGTCGAGCAAGCGCTTGAGCGGGATGCGTCCGTCCACGATGCGCGACTCGAGATCCGCGAGCAGCGCGATGTCGTAGCCCGCGCAGAGCATTTGCGGCAGACCGTCCCACATCGGCACAAGCAATTCGCAGGTCGAGCGCTCGAAACGCGCGACGAGGTCGCGCAGCAGATCGGTCGTCAGCAGCGGATAGTCGACGCCGAGGATGAAACAGCGCGCGTTTGCGTGTCGCAGGGCCGTGGCGACGCCGTAGATCGGCGCGTTGCCTTCGTGCGGCGGCTCGACGATCGCGTTCGAGATTCGCCCGCCGTTGCGATCGACGAGCACGATCTCCTCGAACACCGGCCGTGCGGCGGCGACGACGCGATCAAGAAACAACTCGACCTTCGAGCGACCCATGCGCCGCGACTGTCCGCCGACGAGGATGTAGCCGTTCATGTGCATCGCGTACGCTACCATCCGCGCGTGTCGCCGGTGAGCGTCGTCATCCCCGCACTCGACGAAGCAGCGCGCATCGGCGCGGCGATCGATTCCGCATTCGCAGCCGGTGCCGCAGAAGTGATCGTCGCCGACGGCGGTAGCAGCGACGCGACGGTTGCGATCGCGCGCGACCGCGGCGCGCGCATCATCGAAGGCGAGCGGATGCGCTCACGCCAAATGAACCGCGGCGCAGAATCCGCGAACGGCGACGCGCTGATTTTTCTTCACGCCGACACGCTGCTTCCTCCTGGCGCCGCCGACGCCGTCACGCGCTCGCTCAACTCCGGCATCGTCTTCGGCGGCTTCCGCCTCGCCTTTCGCGAAGACGCATGGCGCCTCCGCGTCGCGGCATTCATGATCAACGCACGCAACGCGATCACGCGCTGTCCGTGGGGTGATCAAGCGCAATTCATCCGCCGCGATGTCTTCCTCGCCGCCGGCGGCTTCCGCGAGATCGCGATCATGGAAGACTACGAGCTCGCGATCCGCATGAAGCGCCGCGGCCGTACGGTCGTCCTCCCCCAAAAAGTCCAAACCTCGGGACGCAGGTTTCTCGAAAAAGGAGTGCTGCGCACCGCGGCGATCAACTGGCGAATCATCGTGGCCTGGCGCCGCGGCGCCGATCCGGAAAAGCTCGCGCAGATTTATCGCGTTTAGGAGTGCGGCGGCAAAGCCACCGCTTTGTGATCCGGATCAGAAAGCGGTG
>DATKFO010000687.1:0-9125 GCA_035544355.1 Thermoanaerobaculia bacterium | reverse complement strand
CGCCCGAGATCCCTCGCCCTCCAACCGCCCACCCTCTCGGGATGAACTGCTTGGAGATCAATTACCAAAAATCCTGCGCAGCAGCCTCTGCACCGCATTCTCCCGCGCGCGCTGGCGCCGCGCTTCTGCACGCGCGGACGGCGTCGGTTGCGGGCCGCCGGGCAATGCCTCTTCGCTGCGGGCGGTGTCTTCGAAGAATGGGCTCGGCTCGCCGCTGCCGGCGTGGAGCGGGCAGACGGACTGCGGCTCGGTGCCTTCGACGAAGATCTCGCTGCGCGTGTCAGGACAATACGGCGTTGCGAGCATTCCGGATTCGGGATCGATCTCGCGCTCGACGACGTCTTCCGGCCGGCGCCAGTCGACGTCGGGGATGAGGCCGCCGATGCGGTTCATGTGCGAGCACCAGATCGGCACGCACGCGTCGCCGCCGGCGAGATGCACGCTGCGTCCGTCGTCGAAACCGACCCACACGAGCGAGAGAATGCGCGGCGAGTAGCCGATGAACCATGCGTCGCGATAGTTGTTCGTCGTGCCGGTTTTCCCGGAGAACGGACGCTCGAATCCGAAGGAGCGGGCTTTGCCGGCGGTGCCGTAGTCGAAGACGTCCTTCAGAATCTCGTCCATGACATAGCAGACGCTCGCCGGCGCGACGCGCTTCATTTTGACCTGACGGCTCTCTTTCACCTCGCCGTCGCGCGTGACGACCGCGAGGATCGACACCGGCTCTGCTTTCACGCCGAGGTTGGCGAAGACCGAGTAGGCGTACGCGATCTCGAGCGGCGTCACTTCGAACGAGCCGAGCGACACCGACGGATACGGCTGCAAGCGTGATTCGACGCCGATGTTCGCCGCGGTCTTGATCACGTTCGGCACGCCGGCGTTGATCGCGGCGCGCACCGCGGGGATGTTGTACGAATGCGCGAGCGCTTCGCGCACGGTCACGGGTCCGTGGTAGCGGTTGTCGTAATTCTGCGGACGCCACACCGCGTTGCCGGATTGCACGGAAATCGGCGAGTCATCGAGCACGGTCGCAGCCGTGAGCGCCTGCTCGCCGCGCGCGGGATCCATCGCCGTGATGTAGACGAACGGCTTGAACAGCGATCCGGGCTGCCGTTTCGCCTGAATCGCGCGATTGAATTGCGTCTTCGAATAACTGCGTCCGCCGACGAGCGCTTTCACGTAGCCGGTGCCGGGTTGGATCGTCACGATGACGCCTTCGAGCGGCACGGGCGACTTGCGAATGTGCGCGTAGCGTTTGGTGAGATCGGCGATGCCGCGATCGAGCGACTGCTCCGCCGAGCGCTGCATGATCGTGTCGAGCGTCGTGAAGATGCGCAAGCCCTCGGTCTTCAGCTGCGTATCGGGATACGTCTCGTTCAGCTGCTTCATCACGAGGTCGACGAAGAACGGCGCGCTGCGCGACGTCTTCGGAAATCGCGTGACGGAGAGCGGCGATGCGAGCGCGGCGTCAAACTCCTCGCGCGTGATCTTGTTCTGATCGAGCATCAGCTTGAGCACGATGTCGCGCCGCGGCTTCGAGCGATCGGGATACTTCAGCGGCGAGAGCACGTTCGGCGAGCGGATCATGCCGGCGAGCGTCGCGGATTCCGGCAGCGTCAGATACGTGACGTGTTTGCCGAAGTAGACCTGTGACGCCTGCTCGACACCGATGATCTGCACCGCGCCGTTTTGGCCGAGGTAGATTTCGTTGAGGTAGGTCTCGAGGATTTCGTTCTTGTTGTAGCGCGCTTCGAGCAGCAGCGCCATCAGCGCCTCGACCGCTTTGCGGCGGAACGTGCGCTCCGGATTGAGATAGAGATTCTTGACGAGCTGTTGCGTGAGCGTCGAGCCGCCCGCGCTCAGCGATTTGCTGCGGATGTCCGTGAGGATCGCGCGAAAGATTCCGCGAAACGAAATGCCTTCGTGCGAATAGAAGCTGCGGTCTTCGGTGGCGATGATCGCGTCGGTGAGCGACTTCGGCACCGCGCTCAGCGACACCGGCACGCGATCTTCCATCTCGTTGTTGTAGATCGACGTGATGAGCTCCGGCTCGAGGCGCACGCCGCGCATCGTCACGCCGTCGGTGAGGCGGCGAATGCCGCGCACGGTCGCGCCGTCCATCTCGACGAGCACCGGCACGGCGTGGAACTCCATGTCGGGATACTCGAAGTTGTTGAGGTAGATCTCGAGATTGCTGCCGGTGTAGCGATACTCGCCGGGATTCTCGACCTTCTTCTTCACCTCGCGATAGCCGACGTGATTGAGCTTCGGCTCGAGCAGCGCACGCGGATACGTGAATCCCGGAACGAACTGCGTCGCATCGGAGTACACGCGGCTTGGCAGGTCCCAGCGCCGGCTCGAATCGAATTTCTTCGTGATGACGACGTACGTGTAGCCGACGAATCCGATGAACGCGACGAACGCGATCATCACGAGGAACGCGATGCCCGCGGAGTGACGCCAGAGGAAGTCCTTGAAGCGCGAGCGGGAAGGTTCGGCGGGCTTTTTCGCCATCGAGATAGTTGAACGGTAGCACCCGCGGGTGTGTTCCTGCCGGGGTTGACGTTGTCGCAACCCAGCGAAACGTTATTTGCGATTACAATCCCGCCCATGCCCCGGACCCTCGTCCCCCTTTTCCTCTCCCTCCTTCTCGCTCTTCCGCTCGCCGCACAGAACGCCGATCTCGCGCTGAAGCTCACGCCGGACGCGCGCTACAACGGCGGCGAGACCGCCACGGTCAAGGCAACGGTCACGAACCTCGGGCCGGACACCGCGACGGCGGCGGGCGTGCGGTTGGCGAAAGTCTCGCCGCGCTTTGTCGGCGCGTCGCAATTCGGATGCATCGAATTTCCGGACGCGATTCTTTGCAACATGACCGAGCTGAAGGCGGGCGAGTCGCACGACTTTCTCGTTCCGTTCGCGCCTCCTGATGAAGCGGGCACGACGACACTCACGGGTCGCACGGAGTCGTTCACCGTCGATCCGAATCACGACAACGACAGCGCGAGCGCAAGCGCCGACGTCGTCAGCATGACCGACCTGCAGCTCACGCTCTCGAACGATTTCGGTTTCCGTTCGCAGCAAGCGTCGTCGATTTTTCTTCTCGTTCGAAACAAGGCCGCGCGCCGGCCGGAGTTTGTGGATCTCTTCGTCTCGTTCCCCGAGTCGATCGAGGTGACGAAGAACAACTATCCGCTGTGCAAAGAAGTCGAAGGCTCGTCACCGAAGACGTATCGCTGCACGTTTCCGCAATTCGTTCGCGACAGCGCGGCGAGCTTGCGTTTCGAATTCGTCGTCAAACAGTCCGGGCCTCCGGTGACGATCACGGCGTCGGTCGAGTCCGCCGAGCCGGAGTGGATGCCCGCGGACGATCGCGCGTCGCTCACGCAGCCGGTGTACGACGTTCCCGATCTCGACATCAGGGTCACATCGCCGGACACGCTCGACGCGGAGAACCGCACCACGCCCGAGTTCTCGTTCGCGAACAACTCCGACTTCCCTGCGACGAACATCTCCGCGGAGATCATCACGTTTCCCGCGGAGCCGAATGCCGCGAACGTGAGCGCAGGCTGGTCGTGCGCGCCTTCATCGCTCTATCGCATGCTCTGCACGACAGCGTCGATCGCGCCACACACGACGAGCGTGCTTCGCGTGCCGGTGCAGTTTTCCGTGCATGAGCTGCGCGGCGGGTGGGGAGCGAACGTCACGCAGAAACCGGCGCCCGAATTTCGGATGCTGGCGCAGCGCGTCCTGGTCGACGCAGTGTTCTACCGCCCATTTCGCGTAACGAATGGGAGCGACAGCGGCCCGGGCTCGCTACGCCAGGCGATCCTAGACGCGAACGCGGCGTGCAACAGCGACGACGGCAATCCGCCGTGCAGCATCCGTTTCAACCTCATCCAGCCCGACCCGGCACAGCCCTTCTTCACGATCGTTCCGCGCTCACCGTTGCCACGCATCACCGTGACCGACCTGCTGATCGACGGCGAAGCGCAGACCGCGTTGACGGGAAATTCGAACCCCGCAGGTCCGGAGATTTTCCTTTCCGGAGAAGCTGCCGGCGATGCGGATGGACTCGATCTCAACGCGAGCGCTGCAGTCGTGCGCGGACTAGCGATCGGCAATTTCGCGCGCAACGGAATCTGGTTGAACCGGCACGAGCTCGCTTTCGCATCGCGCCACAGCATCATCGAGCGCAACTACCTCGGCACCGATCCGACCGGCAGCGTTGCGGCGCCGAACGGATGGCGCGGATTCATGGCGTCCGGATTTTCCGGCGAGATCACGAACAATGTGCTGAGCGGCAACCGGCGCAGCGGAATCTTTCTCACGGGCTTCTCCGCCGCGACCATTCGCGACAACCGCATCGGCGTCGCGGCCACATCCGATGCGCAGCTCGGCAACGGCGCGAGCGGGATCTTCATCGGACAAAGCCAGGCCGTGATCGAGAACAACGTGATCGCCAACGGCATCGACTTCGGTGTCGCGATCGCTCGCGACGCACGCGTCGAAGTTCGCGAGAATCGTATCTTCGGCAACGTGCAGCCCGGAATCGACTTCGGCCTCGACGGCCCGTCGATCGACGGCGCGCCGCGCATTCTCTCCGCGCGCTTCGACGCAGCGAGCGGAGAAACGATCATCGAAGGAGTGATCGAGCGAAAGCCGATCAACTTCGCGCTCGTCACGCTGACCGCATACGTCTACGCAAACACGCGAGACGAAGCCGGCGGAGAGCTATTCCTCGGCACCGCACACGTCGACACGACGCAACACTTCACGCTGCGCTACCGCGGCGATCTGACCGGAAAGTTCCTCGACGCGATGTGCATCCAGATCACCGACTTCGGGGATTTGGTGATTCGAGAATCGTCGGAGTTCGGGCCGAGGACGAGGATGTGAGTGATACCTTGAATCTCGTGAAGACAGTCACGGTGTCACTCCCCGACGACGTCTATCGGCGCGCACGGACCAAGGCTGCGGAGCGCGACACTTCGATCAGCGCGCTCGTGCGCGATTTCCTCATCCAACTTGCAGGGGAGGAGCTCGACTTCGAGCGTCGCAGGCGTCTACAGAACGAAGTGATCGCTTCGATCCGCAGCTTCCGCGCTGGCGATCGGTTGTCGCGTGAAGAGATTCATGACCGCGCCGCAGTGAGACGCCGGAGGCGTCTTGGACGGTAGCCGGTGGTTGAGCGCGAAGCGCGACACCACCGGATACGGGCGTCGATAGGATCACGACCCCGGCGGGGTCGCGAAATCTCGACGTAGCCGAAGCGAGGGTTCGGGAGGCTGCAAGCCTCCCCTACATTGACCCGTAGCGTCGCGGGAACAGTGTCGCCCGCCGATGAAGCCGGCGGGCTTTTTAACATTGGCAGCCGTATCGCGAGTGGCCCCGGGCTTACGCACCGGGGCTACGTTTCGTTCTACATCGACGACATCGCGTTCAGGAACTCTGCGTTCGAGCGCGTCTTGTCGAGCTTCTCGACGAGCAGCTCCATCGACTCGACGGTCGAGAGCGGCGAGAACACTTTGCGCAGGACCCAGATGCGATTGAGCTCGTTCTTTTCGAGCAGGAGCTCTTCTTTGCGCGTGCCCGACTTGTTGATGTCGATCGCGGGGAAGACGCGCTTCTCGACGAGCTTGCGGTCGAGGTGCACTTCCATGTTGCCCGTGCCTTTGAACTCTTCGAAGATCACGTCGTCCATGCGCGAGCCGGTGTCGATGAGCGCGGTGGCCATGATCGTCAGCGAGCCGCCTTCCTCGACGTTGCGCGCGGCGCCGAAGAAGCGCTTCGGACGCTGCAGCGCGTTCGAGTCGACGCCGCCCGAGAGCACTTTGCCCGACGGCGGAACGACGGTGTTGTAGGCGCGCGCGAGTCGCGTGATCGAGTCGAGCAGGATCACCACGTCTCGCTTGTGCTCGACGAGGCGCTTCGCCTTCTCGATGACCATTTCCGCAACCTGCACGTGACGCGACGCCGGCTCGTCGAACGTCGACGAGATGACTTCGCCCTTCACGCTGCGCTGCATGTCGGTGACTTCTTCCGGACGCTCGTCAATCAAGAGAACAATGAGCGTGATCTCGGGATGATTCGCGGTGATCGAGTTCGCGATCGCCTGCAGCAGCATCGTCTTGCCCGTGCGCGGCGGCGCGACGATGAGTCCGCGCTGCCCTTTGCCCAGCGGCGAGATCAGATCGAGCACGCGCGACGACATGTTCGACGGGTTCTCGAGCTTGATGCGATGCTGCGGATAGAGCGGCGTCAGGTTGTCGTAGAGAATCTTTTCGCGCGCGACGTCGGGATGCTCGAAGTTGACCGCTTCGACTTTGATGAGCGCGAAGTAGCGCTCGCCTTCTTTCGGCGGACGAATCTGCCCGGAGATGGTATCGCCCGTGCGCAGATCGAATTTGCGAATCTGCGACGGGCTGACATAAATATCGTCGGGGCCGGGAAGGTAGTTATAATCGGGCGCGCGCAAAAATCCGAAGCCGTCCGGCAAGCACTCGAGCACGCCCTCGGAGAAGATCAAGCCTGACTTCTCCGTCTGCGCCTGAAGGATCGAGAAGATCAGGTCCTGCTTGCGCATGCCCGACGCGTTCTCGACGCCGTGATCTTTCGCGAGCTTCGTGAGATCGGGGAGCTTGAGCTCCTTCAACATCCGGATGTCGACCGTCTCCATCGCCGGCACCTGCGGTGCCTGCGGCTTCGGACGACCGTTGCCGTTCGTCGGCTCCGCTTCGGCGACAGACTCCGCTTCGACAACCTCGGGCACGGGAGCGGGCTCGGGCTCGGGCACGGGCACGGGCACGGGCACGGAGGCAGACGCCTCAGCGGCGACTTCTTCCGTCTTCTCGACGACTGCCGCGGCTTTCTTCGCGCGCGGCGCACGCTTCGGCTTTTCCGGTTTCTCCGCCGGCGGAGCCTCGGGCTCGATGACGGCGGTGGTTTCGTTTTCGATCTCAGTCTGTGCCATGTCGTTTCCTTGTCGTTCTCTCACAGGCGCGCGATGATCTCGCGGCGAATGTCTTCAATGCCCTTCTTCGTGACCACGGATGCCGCGATGAGATCCGCGGGATCGGCGTTCAGCTCGGTGGCGATGTCGCGGGTCTGCGCGATGAGCTGCGTGGTCGACAGCTTGTCGGTTTTCGTCAGGACGATCCGCTCGTCGATGTCGATGGATCGCGCCCACTCGATCATCTGACGATCGTGCTCGCCCGGCGTTCGCCGGACATCCAGGAGTAAAAAGATCAGTCGAAGCGTGCTCGACGCATCGAGATATCCACGCACGAGCGCGCCCCACGCCGCCGTTACGCTCTTCGCAACCTTTGCGTATCCGTAACCCGGCAGGTCGACGATGTAGAACTGCTCGTTGATGAGATAGAAATGAACAGCCTGCGTCTTGCCCGGCGTTTGACTGACCCGGGCAACTCCTTTTCGTTTCAGCACGGCGTTGATCAGCGAGGATTTCCCGACGTTGGAGCGTCCGACCATCGCGAACTGCGGGCGCTGGTCTTTGGGAAAATCCCCGGGCTGATACGCCGCCCGATGAAAGGTGACAGAGCGAATTTCCAAGTGATTTCTGTTCTTGCCGGACGGCAATGAACTGTTTGGTTACAAGATTGGTGTGGCAGCTACGAGGTCAATGCAGGTTGTCGAAGGGTAACGCGCGAAATTGTGGCGTTATTCGCGAGGTGTGTCAAACGATGTAGGACGGGCTGCAGCCCGTCCCACTCGCTGACGGGCTGAAGCCCGTCCTACATTCAGTGCGTGATGGGTGGCTCGACCTTCTCCGTCTCCGCGAGTTTTTCCTTCGCGGTCAATGGAACGATCGTGCCATCGAGTGCGATCGTGACGACTTCATCCATCGACTCGACGAGATGAAACTCCATCCGCTCGCGAACGTCGGCGGGGATCTCTTCGAGATCGCGCTCGTTCTCCGCGGGAAGGATGATGCGCGTGATGCCCGCGCGTGTGGCCGCGAGGATCTTGTCCTTCACACCGCCGACGGGAAGCACTTTGCCGCGCAGCGTGATCTCGCCCGTCATCGCGATGTCGCGATGCACCGGAATCTTCGTCACCGAGGAAAGCAGCGCCGTCGCCATCGTGATGCCGGCCGACGGACCGTCTTTCGGAATCGCGCCTTCCGGCACGTGGATGTGAATGTCGAGCGCGGAGTGGAAATCGGGATCGAGTCCGAACAATTCAGCGCGCGAGCGCACGTACGACAACGCCGCGCGCGCCGACTCCTGCATCACGTCGCCGAGTTTTCCGGTGAGCGTGAGCGTGCCTTTGCCGCGTGAGAGCGCGACTTCGGTCGAGAGAATCTCGCCGCCGACTTCCGTCCACGCGAGTCCGGTCGCGAGACCGATCTCCGATTTGTCGTGAATCTGCTGCGAGCGGAATTTCGCCTTGCCGAGGAGCTCGCGGACTTTCGGGCGGTCGATCCTGGTCTCGAAATCGGGACCGTCTTTCACGACCTGCCGCGCGATCTTGCGCAGCACGGAGCCGACTTCGCGCTCGAGGTTGCGCACGCCCGCTTCGCGCGTATAGGAGCTGATCAACTCTTCGAGCGCGGTGTCGTCGATCGACACCTTCGCGTCTTCGAGTCCCTGCTCGGTCTTCTGCTTCGGCACGAGGAACTGCCGCGCGATCGCGAGCTTCTCGAGGTGCGTGTAGCCGGAGAGCGAGATGATCTCCATGCGATCTTTCAGCGGCGCCGGAATCGTGTGCGTCACGTTCGCGGTGGCGATGAACATCACCTTCGAGAGGTCGTACTCGACGTCGAGGTAGTGATCGGTGAACGAGTTGTTCTGCTCGGGATCGAGAACTTCGAGGAGAGCGGCCGAGGGATCGCCGCGGAAATCCATCGACATCTTGTCGACTTCGTCGAGGAGGAAAACAGGATTGATCGTGCCCGCCTTCTTCATCCGCTGGATGATCTGGCCAGGGAACGCGCCGATGTAGGTGCGGCGATGTCCGCGGATCTCCGCTTCATCGCGCACGCCGCCGAGGGAGAGGCGGACGAACTTGCGGCCGGTGGCGCGAGCGATCGACTTCGCCAGCGACGTCTTGCCAACGCCGGGAGGTCCGACGAAGCAGAGGATCGTGCCCTTTGGTCCCTTGAT
>DATKFO010000686.1:0-8850 GCA_035544355.1 Thermoanaerobaculia bacterium | reverse complement strand
GGCCGCCCGAACTCTGGTGAATGCGCGACGACGGGGATTCGGGCGGCCGCAGGCCGCCCCTACAAACCGCGTGCGATCACTTGCCGCCGAGGTAGTCGATCGCGACGTGGGCGAGCGCGCGGACGCCGAGCTCGAGGCCGCGCTCGTCGATATAGAACAGCGGCGAGTGGTTCGATGCGGCTTCTTCCGGCGTTTGATTGGGCGGACGCGTGCCGAGCCAGAAGAAGACGCCGGGCGATTTCTGCTGGAAGAACGCGAAGTCTTCGGCGCCGAGGACGGGATTTACGACGCGCGTGTTTTCGAGTCCTGCGACGCGGCGCAGCGTTGGCGCGATGCGCTGCGTGAGCACGGGATCGTTGTAGACGATCGGATAGCCGGTCTCGATCGTCACCGTCGCGGTTGCGCCGCCGCTCGCGGCGATGCTCTCCGCGGTTCGCTTCACGCGGGCGTGGATTTCGTCGCGCATCTTGGCGTCGAGTGAGCGCAGCGTGCCGATCATCTCCACTTCCTCGGGAATGATGTTGTTGCGCACGCCGCCGTGAATCGCGCCGATCGTGACGATCGACGGCGCGACGGTCGAGTCGAGCTGGCGGCTCGGGATGGTTTGCAATCCGAGGACGATCTGCGATGCGACGACGATCGGATCGACGCCGAGCCATGGATATGCACCGTGCGTTTGCTTGCCGTGCACTTTGATCTTCAGCGAGTCGACCGCGGCCATCATGCCTTCCGGTTTGTACGCGATCTCGCCGATGGGGAAGCGCGACGTCACGTGCAGTCCGAACACCGCGTCGACCTTCGGGTTATCGAGCGCACCTTCCTTCACCATCAGTTCCGCGCCGCCCTCCTCACCCTCGGGTGCGCCTTCTTCGGCGGGCTGAAACAGAAAGACGACCGTGCCGGGGATGTCGTCGCGAACGCCGGCGAGCACTTCGGCGACGCCGAGAAGGATCGCGACGTGTGCGTCATGTCCGCACGCGTGCATCACGCCGACGTCCTGTCCGTTGTACGTGGTGCGCACTTTCGATGCGAACGGGATGTCGACTTGCTCGACGACCGGCAGCGCGTCCATGTCCGCGCGCAGCGCGACGACGTGACCCGGTTTGCCGCCGCGCAGAATGCCGACGACGCCCGTGTGCGCGACGCCGGTGCGCGTCTCGATGCCGAGCGCGTTCAGTTTGTCCGCGACGAGCTTCGCGGTGCGGAGCTCGCGATTGCCGAGCTCGGGATTCTGGTGAATGTCGCGTCGCGTTGCGATCACGGACGCTTCGACTTTTTTCGAAGCATCATCGATGCGGCGATCGAGCGACGGCGCGGCGGCGAGTGTGGACATCGTGGCCTCCAGCATGAGCGCGAGTGCGAGCAAGCGATGCATGGCGGGAGAGTTTACGTGATCGGTGATCGGTGCTCTGGGATCGAGGAGGTGCCGCGCAACGATGAGCCGCCCCGATCACCGATCACTGACCACTCGCAACGATTCCGCGCGCTCGATCAACTCCCCAAACCACTCCGCAAAGTTCGTCTCGTTTCGTTCGACGGCGAGTGCGCGTACGCGCGTGCACATGTCGATGAATTGCTCGATGAATTGGCGCAGGTCGTCGGTGTAGCCGAGGAGCGTGAGCGTCGAGGATTGATTCTCGATCGACTGCAGGGTCTGGAGTGCGCGCGCATATTCGGCGCTGAAGTACGCGAAGCTCGATCGTTCTTCGTCTTCCATCGCGGGCGCTACAGCGTAACGGATCGGACAACAAGCTTGCGCGTTTCGCGCGGTGCGAGGAGAATCAGCGCGCCGGTACCCGAGGAGCGTTTGGTCATGCGTCTTTGGGTGAATTGTTTTCTCGCGATCCTTTCCATCTCTTTTCTCGCCGCAGCGCCGGCCAACGACGTCTCCATTCCGTCCGTCGGCGAGAGCATCGACGTCTCGATCGTCAACGTCGACGTCGTCGTCACCGACAAGAGCGGCAAACGCGTGCGCGGACTCACGCGTGCCGACTTCGAGGTCCTGCAGGACGGCAAAGCGCAGCCGATCTCGAACTTCGCGGAGTACGGCTCCGAAGCCGGCGATGCGACGGCCAGCATCACGACGGCCGAGCAGCCGCGCGTGAGCGCCGCGCCTCATCAGCAGCGCACGATGGTGGTATTCGTCGATCGCTTCACGCTGCGTCCGTTCGATCGCGAGCCGTTGTTCGCGAGCGTCCGCAAGATGCTGCACGAGATCGTGCGGCCCGGCGACGCAGTCATGATCGTCTCCTGGCGCAATCGCGTCGTGACGCGCATGCCGTTCACGGACGATCTCGCTCAGATCGATCGCACGCTCGCTCAGATCGAGCGCGAGAGCACGTTCGCATCGCCCGACGCGATGCAGTCGATCGAGGACGAGCGTGCATGGCTGAAGCAGGTATCGGCGTTTGCGGAGGAGCAGGGATTCACGATCGACCTCTCGGAAGAGATTCCGGTCTCCGGTCTTGAAGCCGCGATGCGCGCGCGCATCGAGATGCGCGACAAGGTCCGCACGATCAACGCGCTGATGTCGGCGATGTCGGGCCTCGAAGGGAAGAAAGTCCTGATGCTGATGACGCACCGCTTCTCGCGCATCGTGGGACAGGAATTTCTGATCGGCCGGGATGCCGGTCCGCATCCGAGGAACAAACACGAGCTCGAGCACGACATGCTCCCGGAGATCCAGTCGGTCGTGAAAACCGCGAACGCGAACGGAGTCACGATCTATCCGTTCTATCCCGAAGGCCTCGGCAACGAGAACATGCCGAACTCCGCGCACACGAATGGCGCGACCGGCTCGTTCGACCTCATGGTTCTCAACAACGAGCTCGAGGCGATGTCGATCGTCGCCGAGCAAACCGGCGGCGTCCTCGGCTGGGGCTCGAAGAACATTGTTTCCGTGCTGCCCGCGGTGACCGACGACTTCGGCACCTACTACTCGCTCGCGTATCGCGCGAGCGGCACAGGCGACGAGAAGGCGCGCAATCTCGTCGTGCGCGTGAAAGATCGCAGCTTGAAAGTGCGCGCGCGGCGCTCGTTCGTCGAGAAATCGAACGAGACGAAGATGAAAGACCGCGTGCTCGCGAGCCTCATGCACGATCCCGATCCGCGCGCGATCGACTTCGACGTCACCTTCGGCAAACCAACGCGCGAAGCGAAACATCGCTATCGCCTGCCGGTGCTGGTGAAAGTGCCGATGGGCCAGCTCATGACGCTGCCGCAGCTCGGCGAGCAGACCGGCGGCTTTTCCGTTTACGTCGGCTGGGGCGGCGTCCTCGGCGAGCTCAGTGACGTGCGGCACGAGACGCGCTCGTTCACGCTCGAGCGCGGGCAGGAAGGGCGCACGATGCACCTCACGTACGAATTCGAATTGCTGATGGACGAGAAGACGGATCGCGTCGCGGTTGGTGTCGTCGACGAAGTCACGGGCGAGTTCGGCGTGCGGCGCATCGATCTGCCGACGCGAACGGAAATGCTCGCGGAGAAATGATGCGCATCGGCGTCATCGCGGACACGCACGGCGTTTTGCATCCGCAAGTCGCCTGCGTGTTCGCGAACGTCGATCACATCGTGCACGCGGGCGACGTCGGCGACTCGCGGATTCTCGACGCGTTGCGCGAGCTCGCGCCGGTCACGTTCGTGCGCGGCAACAACGACGGCGCGAGCGGCGAGGAGATCGTTCGCGCGAATGTCGGCGAGTTGCGCGTGCTGCTCACGCACGTGCTGCCGCGTCCGCGTAAACCGTCTTCTCACGTGGTCGAGTCGCTGCAGGACGAGCCCGCGGACGTCGTTGTGTTCGGGCACAGTCATCTTCCGCACAACGAGCGCATCGGCGGCGTTCTCTACTTCAATCCCGCGAGCGCGGGCCCGCGGCGATTCGACTATCCCGTGTCGGTCGGCTTTCTCGAATCGCGTGACGGCACGTGGCGCGCGACGCACGTTGCGCTCGATGAGCGATCGAAAGGTGCGCTCGAGCAGCGCATGAATCAGCTGAGTCGCGGGACGGCGGGCTTATGACCCGCTGCCTGTGGTGATCAGTGATCGGTGATCAACGCGGAGCACCGCCTCGATCACTGATCACCGATCACAAAACCGGCGGGCTATAAGCCCGCCGTCCCGTGGTCAACTTGCCACGAGCTGCGCTTTTTCGGACGCGATGCCGATGGTGGCGATCGCGCCCGAATTGAATTGCAGGAAATCGCTCTCGATGCCGTCGCTGAAAATCACGCCGGCGCGCGGCATGTGCGATTCGATCGAGAGCCCGGTGTGCACGGTGATCTCGCCCGCGACGATCGTCGCGCCCGACGCGCGACTCGCGTACGGCTCGCGCACGACGAACAGCAGCTTCGGCGCGTCCCATGGCAGGCGAATCGCGTGTTTGGCCGGCGTGCCGCCAAGGAACGTTGCGACGCCTCGCGTCATGTTGAAGACGCTGCTCATCCAGCCCGTCGAGCCCGCGCCGGTCGAGACGAGAATCCCGCTCGACGACTGTTCCTCTTCGTGTTCGCCGAAGCGAATTTGATAGCGCGCGGACACATGGCTGTTCACGCCGATGAAGAAATCGTTGAACGCGAGGAGTCGCTGTCCATCGGTGAGCGTCGCTTCCGCCATCGTCACGCTGCGCACGTTTGCTCGTTGTTCTACGACCGCATCGACGCCGCGCATAAAGTCCCCCGTGACGTACGCGAGAAGAATCCCATCGAAGCGCGCGGGATCGGGATTCACCGCGACGATCGGACGTCCGCCGACATACTTTGCTGCGTTCGCGACGAGTCCGTCCTGTCCGACCGTCACGATCACGGTGTCGGGCGCGAAGAGAAAATTCGGAACGAGCTCGCGATCGAGGACCTGGATCTTGAGCCGCTTCGCGAGCTGCTCCGTGACGTCATCGACCGCGCGAAAGTACGCGTCGTCTTCGTTCTGATAATCGGAAAAATCGGAGCCCGCCTGTTCGATGTAGAACTTCGCTTGGCTGCGCGTGTTGAAACGCGCGCGGAGATCTTTGAGCCGCGTGCTGCGCGTGATGACGATCGCGCGTTCGATGGTCATGACTGCTCGTCACGCCCGAGGAGCGTGTTGAGCAGATCCGGCGTGATGTTGAGATTGCCGATCTTCTGCGCGTTCTCCGCGAGCTCGCGGAACGCGTGCGCCATGACCACTTTCGAATCCGCGGCGCCGCCGGAAAGGGCGAGCAGCGTTTTCCAGTCGACGGTCGCAACCGATTTGAAGAGCGTGTCGAGCGCGTACGCTTTCGTGTCCGCGTCTTTGCGCTCGTTCTCCGCGCGAAGATCGACGAGTGCGCGGCGTTTCTCTTCGACCGCGATGTCCGCCTGCGTCTGCGTCTCGCGAATCTGCCGCCGTTTTTCTTCGACGGCGATCTCGGTATTCAGCTCGCTCTCTTTGATCTTGCGCTCTTCGGCGACGGCGTTATTGCGCCGCGAGTAGATCGCCATGTCGGCTTCCTGCGACAGTGCTTCGCGCGCTTCGGCTTCGAGCGCTCGCGTCATCTCCGGCGTCGCGCTCACGGCAACGATCGCGACCGCGAGCGGCTGAATGCCGAGTGCTTGCACGGACGCCGACTGCGTGAGTCCGTTCATGATCGCGCTCGCGAGGGCTTCCGCGCTGCGCAGCGCTTCCTTGAGCGTGAGGCTCGCGACGAACGTCGTCGTCGCGGTGTGCGCCTCGTTGATCAGACGCTGTCCGATCTTTTCGAAATCGCGTTTGAGATATTGCCCGTTCGCCGCGACGGTGAGATCGAGCAGTTCCGCGATCTTGCGCGGATCGCCGATGCGATAGGTGAGCTGTCCCTGGATCGTGACGGTTTGAAAATCGCGCGTCACGTCGTTGAACACGAACGGCAAGTCGGCGCTGCTGACCGAAACCGTCACGATCGATGACGTCGGCTGCCAGTAGAAGAACGTGAGGCCGCGTCCTTCGCGTTTCACCTTGCCGGCGGAGTAATGGATCACGTATTCGGTCGGCTGAAATTTCGCGAACCTGAACATGGGCAATTCCTTTTCATCGTTCGACGCGATTCACGAAGTATAGGTTCGCCCCTACGTATAATCGCTGCGATGACGTTCCTCGAAGCGAGAGAGCTGTCGAAGACGTATCGCGACGCCCAGGTTCCCGTGCCGGTGTTTCAGCGGCTCGAGCTCAAAGTGAATCGCGGTGAGATGGTGGCGATCGTCGGGCCGTCGGGCATCGGCAAGTCGACGCTGCTGCATCTCCTCGGCGGACTCGATCGCGCCGACTCGGGATCGATTCGCGTCGACGATCACGAGCTCGGTGAGCTGACGAGCGACGAGCGCGCGCGCTTCCGCAATCGCAAAGTCGGATTCGTGTTTCAGTTCCATCATCTGCTGCCCGAATTCACCGCCGTCGAGAACGTGGCGATGCCGGGCTGGATCGGAAGAATTCCGAAAGATGAGGCGTTGCAAAAGGCGGCCGAACTGCTTGCAGAGCTCGGCCTGGAGGCCCGGTCGCGACATTTTCCGAATCAACTCAGTGGTGGGGAGCAGCAACGGGTCGCGATCGCAAGAGCCTTACTCGTCGATCCTCTTCTCTTCCTCGCCGACGAGCCCACCGGAAATCTCGACCTCGAAACCAGCCGGCGTGTGTTCGATCTGATGCGGGAATGCCACGTCAAGCGCGGACTGACGTCGGTTATAGTGACTCACAATCCGGATTTGGCGGCACGCTGCGACAGAGTCTTCGAGATGCCAGCACTGAGCAAAGTCGAAGTGAAGCAACAGCGATTCAACTAACCCATGTTCGAGAAATACAACGAGAAGGCACGCCGCGCACTTTTCTTCGCCCGCTACGAAGCGTCCAAGCTGGGCTCCCGCGTCATCGAATCCGAGCACATCCTCCTCGGCGTCCTGCGCGAGGGGGAAGAGATCATCAAAGAGATCTTCTCGCGCTTCAACGTGAAGCCCGAACAGATTCGCCGCGAAGTCGAAGGCGATCGTCTGTTCGTCGATCGCATTTCGTCGTCCGCCGAGCTCCCGTTGTCCGAGGAGTCGAAAAAGATTTTGGCGTACGCGGCGCATGAGGCGGAGTCGATGCTCCACCAGTACGTCGGTACCGAGCATCTGCTGATCGGCATCCTGCGCGTCGAGTCGTCGACGGCCGCGCGCATCCTCACGGCAAAGGGTCTCAACGTCTACGGCGTCCGTGAGGAAACGATCTCCATTCTGAAAGAGCGCGAGGCGGACAAGCAGAAAAAAGAGCTGCCGTTCCTCGCCGAGTACGCGCGCGATCTCACGCAGATGGCGCACCAGCAGCAGTTCGATCCGCTCATCGGCCGCGAGAAAGAAGTCGAGCGCATCATCCAGATCCTCTCGCGCCGCACGAAGAACAATCCGATCCTTCTCGGCGAGCCCGGCGTCGGCAAGACCGCGATCGTCGAAGGACTCGCGCAGCGCATCGTCGACGGCAACGTCCCGCTGTTCATCGCGAACAAGCGCATCCTCTCGCTCGACCTCTCGCTCATCGTCGCCGGCACGAAGTACCGCGGCCAGTTCGAAGAGCGGCTCAAAGGCATCATCAAAGAGCTGAAGGAAAACCAGGACATCATCATCTTCATCGATGAGATCCACTCGCTCATCGGCGCGGGATCCGCGGAAGGCTCACTCGACGCGGCGAACATCCTCAAGCCGGCGCTGTCGCGCGGCGAGATCTCGTGCATCGGCGCGACGACGATTCGCGAATATCGCCGCTACATCGAGAAAGACCGTTCGCTCCTGCGCCGCTTCCAGGCCATCATCGTCAACCCGCCGACGGAAGACGAGACGCTGCAGATCCTCGAAGGCGTGAAGGAGCGCTACGAGGCGTTCCACAAAGTGAAATACAGCGACACCGCGATCCGCAGCGCGGTCTATCAGTCGAACCGCTACATCACCGACCGCTTCTTCCCCGACAAGGCCATCGACATCCTCGACGAAGCCGGCGCGAAGGTGAAACTGCGCCGCGTCGCCGACACGCAGAACCTCCGCAGGCTCGAGGCCGAAACGCGCTCGATCGTGAAGGAGATGAAGAAGGCCATCTCCGACAAGGATTTCGAGAAGGCCGTGTTCCTGCGCGAGCGGGAGATCGAGCTGAAGGAAGAGATCGAGCGCTTCAAGCAGGAGCGCGAGATGGTCGGCGACGAGATGATGGAAGTCACGCAACGCGACGTCGAGGAGATCATCAGCTCCTGGACCGACATCCCGGTCACGTCGATCGAGGCCGACGAGGCCGCGAAGCTGATCAACATGGAAGACATCCTGATGCGGCGCATCGTCGGTCAGGACAAGGCCATTCGCGCGATCTCGCGCGCCATCCGCCGCTCCCGCCTCGGCGTCGCCTCCCCGAATCGCCCCATGGGCTCGTTCATCTTCCTCGGCTCCTCCGGCGTCGGAAAGACCGAAGTGGCGCGGCGCCTGGCCGAGTTCCTCTTCGGCTCGCAGAAGCACCTCATCCGCTTCGACATGTCGGAGTACATGGAGAAGCACGCGGTCTCGAAGCTGATCGGATCGCCTCCGGGCTACGTCGGCCACGAAGAAGGCGGACAGCTCACCGAGCGCGTGCGCCGCAATCCGTACTCGGTCGTGCTGCTCGATGAGATCGAGAAGGCGCATCCCGATATCGCCAACATCCTCCTGCAGATCCTCGAGGACGGGATTCTCACGGACTCGCTGGGCAACCAGGTCGACTTCCGGAACACGCTGATCATCATGACCTCGAACCTCGGAACACGCTTCCTGGCGACGAAGGGCCACATGGGCTTCCGCGAGAAGACCACCGACGGCGAGCAGAAGAGCGCCGAGCAGATGATCAACCAGGAGCTGAAGAAAGAGTTCTCTCCCG
>DATKFO010000685.1:0-3750 GCA_035544355.1 Thermoanaerobaculia bacterium | reverse complement strand
GGTCCGGTGGAGACGACGGCGTTCGCGCTGCAGGCGCTGGTGACGATCGATCCGCAGAATCGCCTCGTCGAGCCGGTGATGAACTGGCTCGTGAAGAATCGCCGCGGCGCGCAATGGAGCAACACGCGCGACACCGCGATCACGGTGCTCGCGATGAACGAGTACCTGCGCGCGAGCGGCGAAGTGCAGGGCGACGTCGCGTACGAGTTGTCAGTGAATGGAACGGTCATCGCGACGAAGACGGTCACGGGCGCCGAGATGCTGCGCGCGCCGAGCACGTTCACGATCGACGAGAAGCTGGTGAAGGACGCGAACGAAATCCGCGTCCGCCGCACGCGCGGCGCGACGCTGTACTTCTCGGCCGAGGCGCGCTTCGTTTCGCTCGAGGAACCGGTGAAAGCGGCGGGCAACGAGATCTTCGTGCGCCGCGACTACTTCCGCCTCGTCGCGAAACCGACGCTGCTCAAAGGCGTCGTGTACGAGCGAATTCCGCTGCGCGATCTCGAATCGATGAAGAGCGGTGAGCGCGTCGAGGTCGTGGTCACGATCGAGTCGAAGAACGATTACTCGTATCTCTTGTTCGAAGATCTCAAACCCGCGGGACTCGAAGCCGTCGCGCTGCAAAGCGGACAGCCGCTGTACGCGATGGAGTTGCGCGCGGCAACGGCTGAGCCGGTCGCGGAACGTCCGACGATCGTGCGCCGCGATCGCAGCGCCGATCAAACGGGCCGCAGCACGTGGGTGTACCAGGAACTGCGCGACCGCAAGGTTGCAATGTTCATCGATCGCCTGCCGCAAGGCACATGGGAGATTCGCTATCCGCTCCGCGCCGAAGTCCCCGGTTTCTTCCACGCGCTGCCGCTGCTGGGGCACGCGATGTACGTGCCGGAGATTCGTGCGAATTCGGATGAGGTGAGGATCGAGGTGAAATAGCGATGTGGCACAGACACTCTTGTCTGTGCCTTCATCGCGAGAACGGCACAGACAGGAGTGTCTGTGCCACATCGAGGCAATTCGCCGGAGGCTACATCGCTGGCGCATGCAACGTTTTCTCCTCTCGCTGCACTACTCATCAGGAGAGAGACGGTTGATCCGGACGACGGCGTCGATGCCGTGGCCAAGGCAATGGAATTCACGGACAGAGGCCTTCCTTTGCTGAGATCGGTCATCCTCAAAACTCGAGCTCACCATGACACCCGACTTGTGGTTTGTGGCTGTTGCCGTATTGGCCTTTGCGCTGATGATGATCTTTCCGTTGGCGTTGTGGGGCCGCTGCGGGGGCGCGGCGCACCGGCTGCTCAAGAACGATCCGGCGTTCGGATTTTTCACGCCGCTGGTGTTTCCGCTGGCGATGGGAGTCCTGGCGAAGACGGCTGCGACAGGGTGGCCAGCGCTCAGCGATCGGCAGCAACCTGCGCTCATCGGGGTGTTTGTGGTTTTCGCGCTGCTTGCGACGCTGCTGATCCACGCCGATATGAAGATCGGTCCGCTCGAGCCGTACATGCTTCGCAGCGACGACGCGCTCGTGCACGAGGCCGAGGTGCGCGGCAAGCTTCGCACGTTGTACCGCGAGATCCACACCGGCGATTTGCCGGCGGATCAACGGAAAATCGCGACCGATGAGATCGGAGGTCTGCAGCGCGCCGCGCATGAGCGGAGCCGCGAGCTCGCCGCGGGATTCGGATCGTGGCGCGATCTGCGCAAGCGTGGCGCCGGCGTCGCGTTTGCGCAGGTGTTCGTCAACTGCATCGTGGCGACGGGTTGTGCAGCGTTGTTCGCCTGGTTGCTGATCGCTGCCTACCGGGCGTTGATCGCGACGACGCCGGAGAAGTTGACCGATGCGCTCCGAAACGAAGCGATTGCGATCGCCGCAGCGAATGACGCAAACATGCTCTGTGTCGGTTTGCTGATGCTCTGGTTCCCGCTGCGGCTGTACTCGGAGTGGTACACGGGCTTTTACACGTTCCGCGGTCTTCGTGAGTATGTGACGTTCTGGTTCTTGAGCGTCGTCGCCGTCGTGGGTGTGCTGCTCATCGCGATCATCCTGAAGCCGGGTGCGCTGGGACTCGGCATGACCGCATTCGGGACGACGGTGATGATCGTCTTCGGCTTGTTCGCTAAGCTGAAGCCGGAGCTTGTTGGCTACGCGGCGGTCGTGTTCGAGGAAATGCCGCTCGTGCCGTACTTGCTCACGCTGATCCTCGGCTTGTTTGCGGTGATGCTGGCGATCGTGGTGGCGGTGACGACGTGAGTCTCACAGGGAGGCGGATTCTCGATGATCAAACGAACGAACATGATGCTCGCCGCCATCGCGCTCATCGCGGGCACGGCGCACGCGGACGGCATGGCCGATCTCCGCGCGGCGCTCGCGAAGTTTCCCGCGCGCGAGTCGCTGCGCGCGACGATCGCGATCGAGAGCGAGAATCGCGGCGACGATGACGAGCCGGCGAAGCTCGGCCGCGGCTCGCTCGACGTCGAGCATGGAGCGGATGGCGTTCGCATGATCTACGCGCCCGAGGTGATTGCGCGTGCGCAGCAGGAACGGCGCGCGAACGAGATCGATCCCGAGAAACCGGAGCCGACGGTGTCCGCGCTGCGCGAGCTCGACGCGATCGCGCTCATCGAAGCGCTCGACGTCGCGAGCGTGATCGCGCGCAATCTCGACTCCGCGAAGCTCGAGAAGGACGTGCGCCTGCCGAACGGCGGCAAGCCGATTCGCCAGCTCACGTTCTCGGTGAAACCGCGCCTCTCGAAATCCGACGCAAAAAGAATCAAGAGCGCCACCGGCACGCTCATCATCAACCTTGGCACAGACGGAATCCCGATCAGCGCAGAAATGTCGCAAGCGCTGAAAGCGAAGTTTCTTTTGATGTCGTTCGAGATGAAGGGACAGGAGAGCTGGACGTTCGGCCGCGCGGGTGATCACCTCGTCGCCGCGCGCCATCACAAGCAGCAGAGCGGGTCGGGATTGGGGCAGAGTTTTTCGAGCTCGTCGACGACGACGGTGGTGGTGCGGTAGTTCAGCAGTTTATCCCGAAGCGCAGCGAGGGATCTCGGGCGGCATCACGACGCGTGAACTTCGTGCGCGATCGGCGCGGTACCACGGGAGATCCCTCGCTACGCTTCGGGATTAACTACGGGGATCAAACTGCGTCGACCTCTTCGTCAACGCAGCCAGTCGCGCGATGCCGAACATCTTCGGCACTTCTTTTTCCGCGAGGATCGCCTGCGCGACCAGCTCTCCGATCGCGGGTGAGAGTTTGAAGCCGTGTCCGGAGCCGCCGCCGAGAAGCCAGGTGTTTTTCGCGAGCGGGTGGCGATCGATGATGAGGTGGCCGTCGGGGCTGTTCTCGTATTGGCAGACTTCCGCTTTCACGATGGGTGCTTTTGCGAGCTCGGGGAAACGTTCGGATAGAAGCTTGCGCGCTTGGACGATGCCTTGCTCGGTTGGTGTGCGATTGCCGTTCGTCGGATCGAAGAGCTCTCCGCGTGTGTCGTCGGCGACTTTGAATCCGCCGCGGCGGTCGATGTCGGGGAGGCCGTAGATGATGCGCTCGCCGAAGTCGATCCAGATCGGCAATTGGCTCGGCGTGTAGCGCTCCGAGCCTTGTGGCGTGCCGAAGTAGTAGACCTCCTGCCGCGTCGGACGCACTGCGTCGCCGATGACGTCGGGAAAGAGTTTGCCGAGCCACGGGCCGCATGCGAAGACGTAGACATCGGCTTCGAGGCGCGAGCCGTCATCGAGACGCA